>NZ_JBHZPZ010000002.1:0-281604 GCF_042787345.1 Flavobacterium xylosi
GAGAAAATTATAGAAATACAAGAGAAATTAAACAATAGACCAAGAAAAAGATTTAATTTTGAAACACCTAATTATATGTTTAATCAAAAAGTTGCATTTATAACTTGAATCCTGCAAAGAAAAAAACCGGCGAAGAAAAAACAGTACGTGAAAGAGTGGAAGAAATAGAAGATGCGACAGGAGCAACATTTTAATAGGGAGGCAAAATCCATTTTAAGTATTGCTGAATGCTTCACTCTGCGCTTCATTCCTTAGGCTTTTCCTATTGGGATTGGATTAGTGCGAAAAATGACGCAAGGCAATCTAAATTTGTCTTATATCAACAGAATGATCACTTGGCGACAACCTTTTTTGTGTACTTTGTGCATCCATTAACCGGAAGTATTTATTCCTTTTATATTTTTTATTTACAGTAAAGCCTCTCATTTTTTGAGAGGCTTTTTTATTGTATAAATATTTTAGATTTCTATCGCCTAAAAAACTAAATCTTGAAGGTGATTACCGGTTTGATGGTATGATTTACTAAGTCTTCACTAATGCTACCGTTAAAAAAATGCGCTAATCCAGTTCTTCCATGTGTGCATAGGCCGATTAAATCAGCATTGATAGAATTAGTAAAATTGAGTATTCCGTTTTCAATGTTTGAATCGTTGAAAATGTGCATGGAATAGTTTTTTACATTAAAATTGGTCGCAAAATCATTCATTATTTTTTCCGCGGCAATGGTAGTTTTGAAGCTATTGGGAGTGCATATCATTACTAAAAACAGATTTGCATCAAAAATTTCGGTGAATTCAACCATTTTTTTAAACGGTTTTTTTATTTCTTGCGAAAAATCAGAGGCGAAAACGAAATTTTTAGCTTCAAATTTTGCAGGATCTTTTTTTATAACTAAAACCGGAATATCAGAAAGGCGTACCACTTTTTCGGTATTGGAGCCAATAAGAATTTCTTCAATTCCTGAAGAACCGTGGGAGCCCATAATGATTAAATCTATTTTATTTTTTTTGCTGAATGCTAATATGCCATGGGAAGCTCTCTCGAATTGGACGGTTTCTATAACCGATATTCCGTCAAGAAAGGGACTTTCCTTGATTTTTTGTAACGTCTCGTTTGCTTTTTTGATAAATAACATTACTTCCGGAATGTCACTTCCGCCTGAAACAGCATCGCTCATTTGGCTTGGTAATTCCAACATATGCAGCAAGAAAATTTCAGACTTATTTTTTTTTGCAATTTGAGCAGCTAGCTTTAAAGCGTTCTCGGCGTGTTTTGAAAAATCAGTTGGTACTAAAATTCGTTTCATAATTAAAAGGTTTAAATTATGGGAAAAAAACTATTATTTTATGACTTAATAAAGGTAAGAAATATTTTAACAGTAATTGATTATTTATTTTTATAAAAAAAAACACTATATTTGCACCGTTATTTATTAAAATCTAGATAATGAGGGGACTAAGTGTCCCCTCTTTTTATAAAAAATATGACATTTAAAGAAAAAGTAAATACAGTACTGGCGGAAGCCCTTTTAGATAAGCCTTCGGTTTTTCTGATTGACTTGATTATTACAGATGCTTTTAAGGTTATTGTGACCTTAGACGGAGATAATGGAGTGGTTTTGCAAGATTGTATAGACGTTAGTCGTGCAATAGAGAATAATATTGACAGAGAAGAACAAGATTTTTCTTTAGAAGTAGCTTCGGTTGGAGTTGGTTCGCCTCTAAAATTTGTGCGTCAGTACAAGAAAAATATTGGCAGAACATTGATTGTTAAGACTGGGTCAGAAATAATTGAAGCAGAATTAGTGGATGCTAATGATGATTTTGTAATTTTGTCGTGGAAAGCAAGAGAGCCTAAAAAGCTAGGAAAAGGAAAAGAGACAGTTCAAAAAGAACTAAAACTGCCTTACGCAGATATAAAAGAAGCAATTGTTACAGTAACATTTTAATTAAAGAATTCGCATGGAAAATTTAGCATTGATCGATTCATTCTCAGAGTTTAAAGATGATAAACTTATTGATCGTGTAACGCTTATGGCAATTTTGGAAGATGTATTTAGAAATGCATTGAAGAAAAAATACGGTTCAGATGATAATTTCGATATTATTATAAATCCTGATAAGGGAGATATGGAAATTTGGAGAAGAAGAGTAATCGTTGCTGACGAGGATTTAGATTTTGAAAACGAAGAGATTACTTTGACAGAAGCAAGAAAAATTGAAGCTGATTTTGAAATTGGTGAAGAAGTTTCTGAAGAAGTAAAATTAATTGATTTAGGAAGAAGAGCTATTTTGGCCTTGCGTCAAAACTTAATTTCTAAAATTCATGAGCACGATAATACGAATCTTTATAAGCAATTTAAAGATTTAATTGGCGATATTTATACTGCCGAAGTACACCATGTGCGTCCTAGAGTTGTAATTTTGGTTGATGATGAAGGAAACGAAATCATTTTGCCAAAAGAAAAACAAATACCTTCTGACTTTTTCCGCAAGGGAGATAATGTTCGTGGTATAATTGAAAGTGTTGAATTGAAAGGGAATAAACCTCAAATTATTATGTCTAGAACTTCAGAGAAGTTTTTGGAAAAATTATTTGAACAAGAAATTCCTGAAGTTTTTGACGGTTTGATTATGGTTAAAAAAGTGGTGAGAATCCCAGGGGAAAAAGCGAAAGTAGCCGTAGATTCTTATGACGACAGAATTGATCCTGTAGGCGCCTGTGTGGGTATGAAAGGTTCTCGTATTCACGGTATTGTTCGTGAATTAGGAAATGAAAATATTGATGTTATAAATTATACCAGCAATATTCAATTGTTTATAACTAGAGCGCTAAGTCCGGCTAAAGTTTCTTCTATTAAAATTAATGAAGAGACAAAACGAGCAGAAGTGTTCTTAAAACTGGAAGAAGTTTCTAAAGCAATTGGTAGAGGTGGGCATAACATAAAGTTAGCTGGTTTATTGACCGGATACGAATTAGATGTTATCAGAGAAGGTGATGTTGCCGGTGCAGCCACTGATGATGATGATGTTGAATTAACAGAGTTTTCAGATGAAATTGAAAGCTGGGTTATCGAAGAATTTGCAAAAATTGGTTTAGATACTGCAAAAAGTATCTTGAAACAAGATGTAGAAGATTTAGTAAGAAGAACAGATCTTGAAGAGGAAACAATTCAAGAGGTAATGAGAATATTGAAAGAAGAATTTGAGAGTTAATCAATCTGTCTTCAACGATAAACATGCCACTTTACATTGAATTCTTACTCGGTAGGTATCGAGTTGGGAGTAAAGTGAGGAATAACAAAAAAGGTAATAATAAAAAGGTTTTATGTCTGAAGAGAGAATTATTAGAATAAACAAAGTTTTAAGGGAATTGAATATTTCTTTAGAAAGAGCTGTGGATTATCTAAAAGATAGGGGAATTGCTATTGAAGCAAATCCAAACACAAAAATTTCTGATGATGTATACAATGTCTTGTGCGGTCAGTTTGCTGGTGACAAAGGGAATAAAGAGGCTTCTAAAGAAGTAGGGGAAGAGAAGAGAAAAGAAAAAGAAACTTTGCGTTTAGAACGAGAGAAAGAAATCGAAGACAAACGTAAACTTGAGGAAGAGCGTCTAAAACAACAAGAAGTTATAAAAGCGAGAGCAGTTATAGCAGGTCCTGTTCAAGTGGGTAAGATTGATCTTAATCCAAAGAAAGCTATCGTCGTTCCGCCTGTAAAAGCTGTTGAGAAAACTGTAGTTCCTGTGGCAAAAGCACCTGAGGTAAAACCGGTTCCAAAAGAAGTTTCAGCAGAAAAACCTTTGCAAGAAAAAGTTGTTTCAGACAAAAAAGAGGTAAAACCTGTTGTTGGGATTAAAGAAGTGAAATCAGAGGCTGTTAAAGAAGTCGCTGCCGAACCAAAAGAGACAGTAAAAGCGGAGATAGTTAAAACGGATGAAGCGCCAGTTGATGAAACCATCACAACGCAATATCAAAAACTATCGGGAACTACTTTGACGGGTCAGATAATTGATTTATCTCAATTCAACAAACCAAAAAAGAAAAAAGAAGAACCAAAAATCACTCCGAATAAACCGGGTGCTCCAGGTTCGGCTGCAGCCAATGCAAATAAAAACAAGCGAAAAAGGATTGCTCCTAAACCGGGTGCTCCAAGACCGCCGGCAACACCGGGAGTTCCTGGTGCTCCAAATCCTAACAAGATTACACCTAATGTAGGTGGTGGAGGTTTCAATGCTAACAGAAGTGCAAGACCTGGTTTCGTAAAAGGAAACAGACCTGCTATTGTTGCAAAAGTGGAGCCTACAGAAGAAGAAGTCAAAAATCAAATTAGAGAGACTTTAGAGAAACTACAAGGAAAAGGTGGTAAATCTAAAGCTGCTAAATATAGAAGAGATAAAAGAGATACGCACCGTCAGAAATCTGATGATGAGCAAAGAGCTATTGACGAAGGAAGTAAGACTATTAAAGTTACTGAGTTTGTTACTGTAGGTGAAATTGCAATCATGATGGATGTGCCAATTACTAAAGTTATTGGTACTTGTATGTCACTTGGAATCATGGTTACCATGAATCAGCGTCTTGATGCAGAAACATTGACTATTGTAGCTGATGAATTTGGTTATGAAGTTGAGTTTATTACTGTTGATATCGAAGAAGCAATTCAACTAGTTGCAGATAAAGAAGAAGATTTAGTCTTTAGAGCACCTATCGTTACTGTAATGGGTCACGTCGATCACGGTAAAACATCGTTACTGGATTACATTCGTAAAGAAAATGTTATTGCAGGTGAATCAGGTGGAATTACACAGCATATTGGTGCCTACGGAGTAACATTGGATAACGGACAAAAAATCGCATTTTTAGATACGCCAGGACACGAGGCTTTTACAGCGATGCGTGCCCGTGGAGCTCAAGTAACGGATATTGCTATTATTGTAATTGCAGCTGATGATGACATCATGCCACAAACAAAAGAAGCGATCAGCCATGCTCAAGCAGCAGGTGTGCCAATTATTTTTGCTATCAATAAAGTGGATAAGCCAAATGCTAATCCGGAGAAAATTAAAGAGAAATTAGCAGGTATGAACTTACTTGTTGAAGATTGGGGTGGAAAAATTCAATCTCATGATATCTCTGCAAAAGTAGGAACAGGTGTAAAAGAATTATTGGAAAAAGTATTGTTAGAAGCAGAACTTTTAGATTTAAAATCTAATCCAAATAAAGCGGCGTCAGGAACTGTTGTTGAAGCGTTCTTAGATAAAGGAAAGGGATATGTTTCTACTATATTAGTACAACATGGAACTTTAAAAATTGGAGATTATATGTTAGCTGGTAAGCATCATGGTAAAATTAAAGCCATGCATGATGAACGTGGGAATATTGTTACTGTTGCAGGTCCTTCGACTCCAGTTTCTGTTCTTGGTTTAGACGGTGCAGCAACTGCCGGTGATAAGTTCAATATTTTTGAAGACGAAAAAGAAGCAAAACAAATTGCATCTAAACGTTCTCAATTAATGCGTGAGCAATCAGTACGTACACAAAGACATATTACGTTAGATGAAATTGGACGTAGAATTGCATTGGGTCAATTTAAAGAATTGAACATTATCCTTAAAGGAGATGTGGATGGTTCTGTTGAAGCATTGTCTGATTCCTTCTCTAAATTATCTACTGAAGAAATTCAAATTAATATTATACATAAAGGTGTTGGAGCAATTACTGAAACTGACGTTATGTTGGCTTCTGCTTCTGATGCGATCATTATCGGATTTAATGTTCGTCCTGCTGGAAACGCAAGACAATTGGCAGACAAAGAGGAAATTGATATTCGTTACTATTCTATAATCTATGCAGCTATCGATGACTTGAAAGATGCGATGGAAGGAATGTTAGCTCCTGAGATGAAAGAAGAAATTCTGGGAACTGCCGAAATTAGAGAGATATTCAAAATCTCGAAAGTGGGTTCTATTGCTGGAAGTATGGTTATGGATGGTAAAATTGTTAAAAATGCTAAAATGAGAATTATTAGAGACGGTGTTGTTGTCTTTACTGGAGAATTATTAGCGTTGAAACGTTTCAAAGATGATGTAAGAGATGTCGCTAAAGGATATGATTGTGGTATTCAAGTAAAAGGATACAACGACATTGAAGAAAGAGATGTTATTGAATCCTACCATGAAGTAGCAGTTAAAAAGAAATTGAAATAAAATTTCGATATATTTATAAGAAATCCCGAGCAATCGGGATTTTTTTTGTTTCATGGTAACCCAGTTGTCAGGAGTGAGAGTTTTTTGGGTTTTATTTGGGCGTGCCACCAGCTAGAAAAAAGGGCTAGCAATTTACCGGTCATTGCCCTTTTTCCTACCCGCTGTCGGGCTATCCGCGCTACAGGGTAGCTAGCTTCTATCCCTCACGCAGGATTGCAATAAGAATGGCGTTTATCTATTTCAATAAAAATTGTAAGAAAATTTTAATATATTTGAGAAATTATAAAAACGCAACAAACTTTCGCTAATCTATCCAAATAGGTTGCGCTTTGCGAAAGTTTGTTGCGGGTACATGTAAGTTGTGCGCTATATTGCCAAAAAAAAACTGAAACATAAAAATGAATTTTAAAGATAAAATTGTACTTATTACAGGAGCAAATTCAGGAATAGGAAATTCGCTAGCAGAGAAACTAATTGCTGAAAAATATTTTGTGATTGGAACTTCCAGAAATGGGAAAATTGAAAATATTCAATCTGAAAACTTATTCGTCGTGGAATTAGATTTGACGAATCAGAAATCAATTGAAAATGCAAACACAATAATTAGAAGTAAATTCAACGGAATTGATATTTTGGTCAACAATGCAGGAATTGCTCCAGATTTGGATAAAACTGAACCAGATTTAGAAAGTTTGAGATCAACTTTTGAAACGAACGTTTTCGGACTTGTAAATTTCACTGAAACTATTTTAGATTTGGTAAATCAAAATGGAAAAATTTTAAATATTTCTTCAATTATGGCAACGTTGAACATAATATCAAAAATCGATTCAACAGCATATAGAATGTCGAAATCTGCGTTAAATATGTACACGAAAACTTTATCTGCAAGATTGAAAGTTAGAAATATTGATGTTAATTCAATTCATCCAGGTTGGGTAAATACAAAATTATCAACAGAAGGCGCACCATTAAAAACGGAATTTTCTGCAAACGGAATATTTAAATTGATAGAAACCGAAATGGAAACTGGAACTTTTTGGAACGCTGAATTGCAAGAAAAAATGTTGTGGTAATAAAAAATACAGCACACAACATTTAAACAGCTATTACAACGGATTTGGGCATTTGGCTTAATGGGAAAGTGGTTTTGTATTTGGGATGATTTGGCAAACCTTGAAGGCGCTGATATGCATTAAATATCTTGAGTTGGATAGTGCATTTTTTGCAAACTGTACCCACAAACAAAATCAAGTAATACAAACAAAGCCACTTCTTACGAAGTGGCTTTGTTGTGTAAAAAATGTAAGTATTGCGATAGATTATAAATTTTAAAATAGAATCTTCTTATTTGCTAGGTTTTATCAGGAGTATATTTTTGTATTTTTTTCTAATGTCAACCAAATTGCGTTCCGCTTCAATGCGAGTTTTAAAATTACCAACCCATACTTTATAATTAGGCGTGTTGAATACTATAGTTCCGTCGGTATCAGTAAATTCTTGCTTAAAGCTTCTCAACGTCTTTTTTGCATTTTCGCTGTCCCCACTAAATATTTGAATTTTATAACGGTCATTTACAGGGGCTGAAACATTTGATTTTCGCTTATCGTTTAATAATTGTTCAAATTTTGGGTCTTGACTTACTCTAACTTTTGCGTCTTGAGCATGCAGATAACAAGATGTAATTAGTAAACTTAGAGTATAAAAAATAACTTGTTTGGGAGCTAAAATTCTCATAATGTGATTGTTTTTATGCAAAAATAGTATTTATAGAATGAAACATAATATTAAATATTATTTAGAATTAATATAAATTGAATTTAAGACTATTTTACGTTTTTGTGAACAGTTCTTAAGTCGTATTTTTGTGCAAGTTTTAAAGAATGTATTAGTTTTTTCTAAAAGTATTACTAGAAAAAACCGTACCAATTTTAGTAGATAATCATTATACTATATGAAAAAGGTGGGTAACCATAATTCGATCACAAGAAAATTATATTTAAGCTTAGGGCTTACTTTAGTTTTCTCCTTAACATCAATTGCACAAGTTGCAGCCCCAGCGGCGGCAACACCAGCTCCAGCAGATGCTGTTGTTGCGTCAGGTGGTGACCCTGTAAAGGGAAAAGAGCTTTTTAATGCTAATTGCGCTGCATGTCATAAATTGGATGCCAAAGCAACAGGACCTATGTTGAGAGGTATATCTGCAAAGCATGAAATGCCTTGGCTTTACAAGTGGATTAAAAACAGCTCTGAATTGATAAAATCAGGTGATGCCGCTGCGGTAAAAGTATTTGAAGAAAACAACAAGTCGGTAATGACTGCTTTTCCTCAATTAACAAATGCTGATATCGACAATATTATTGCTTACACTTCGGAGCCAAAAGCGGAAGCTGCTGCTGCTCCTACGGGGACTGCTGGAGTTCCTGGTACTGCTGCTCCAGAAAATGCTATTTCAAACAATGTTATTCTAGGTGCGTTAGGTTTAGTTATGGCAATGTTGGTGGTTATGCTGTTGTTGGTAAATAAAGTTTTGTCTAAGGTGGCGAAAGCAAATGGAATAGAGGTTGCTCCAAAAGAGCCTACTATGCCAATTTGGAGAGCATTCGCAAAAAATCAATTTTTAGTTCTGGTTACTTCAATATTTTTACTGTTGACGGGAGCGTATCTGGTATATGGTTTCTTGATGCAAGTAGGAGTAGATCAGGATTACGAACCAATTCAGCCAATTCATTATTCTCACAGAATACATGCTGGTAGCAACGGAATAAGTTGTAAGTATTGCCACTCTTCTGCTAGAGTTAGTAAGCATTCTGGTATTCCTTCTTTGAATGTTTGTATGAATTGCCATAAAAATATTGCAGAGGTTTCTGATACAACGGCTACGCCAGAATATTCTAAACCTTTCTATGATGGTGAAATCCAAAAGTTATACAAAGCAGTGGGTTGGGATCAATCTACTCAAAAATATACCGGAAAAACGGAACCTGTAAAATGGATTCGCATTCACAATCTACCAGATTTTGTTTACTTTAATCACTCACAGCACGTAACTGTTGCGGGCATCGAATGTCAAACCTGTCATGGTCCTGTTCAGACGTACGAAGTGATGAAACAATTTTCTCCACTTACAATGGGTTGGTGTATTAATTGTCACAGAAAAACGGAAGTTAAAATGGAAGGCAATGAATATTATACCAAAATTCATGAGGAACTTTCTAAAAAATACGGTGTAGACAAATTGACTGCAGCGCAAATGGGAGGTTTAGAATGTGGTAAATGCCACTATTAATCAAATTATTAAGATTTTAATATTTATATATGTCATCAAACAAAAAATACTGGAAAAGTGTTGAAGAACTAGACGAAAATAGTTCTATTGTTGAGGCGCTTAAAAATAACGAATTTGTTGAAGAAATTCCTACTGATGAATTTTTAGGAAATAATGACGCTTTGTCATCTTCGTCAACATCACGTCGTGACTTTTTAAAGTACGTTGGGTTTAGTACTGCAGCAGCTACGCTTGCAGCTTGTGAAGGGCCGGTACACAAGTCAATACCTTATGTTCTACAACCAGAACAAATCATACCTGGAGTAGCGGATTACTATGCGACTACTGTTTTTGATGGTTTTGATTTTGCTAATCTATTAGTAAAAACACGTGAAGGGCGTCCTATTAAAATAGATAATAACACTATTGCAGGAGCGAAATTTGCTGCCAATGCTAGAATTCATGCGTCGATATTGTCATTATATGATAGTATGCGTTTGAAGGAACCTAAAATTGAGGGTAAAAATTCAACTTGGTCAGCTGTTGATTCGAAAATAAAGTCAAGTATTGCTGATGCGAAAGCAAAAGGTGGCCAAATAGTATTGTTGACTAATACATTGGCAAGTCCTTCAACAGAAGAGTTGATTGCGCAATTTATTAGTAAAAACCCAAATGCTAAACATGTTGTTTACGATGCGGTTTCTTCATCAGAAGCATTAGATGCTTTTGAGGCTGTTTATGGTGAAAGAGCTTTGGTTGATTACAATTTTTCAAAAGCCTCACTTATAGTTTCTGTAGGTGCTGATTTTCTTGGTGATTGGCAAGGTGGAGGATATGATTCAGGTTATGCTCAAGGCAGAATTCCTAAAAACGGAAAAATGTCTCGTCATTTTCAGTTAGAATCAAATATGACTTTATCTGGTGCTGCTGCTGACAAGCGTTTCGCAATGTCAACTGCAAATCAAAAACAAGCATTAGTACTTATGCATAATGTCATTACTGGTTCTTCTGCAGCTGTGAATTTAGATGATAAATTTAAAGATGAAGTTACTAAAGCGGCTCAACAATTAAAAGCTGCTGGTTCAAAAGGAGTATTGGTTTCTGGTATTCAAGATAAAAATGCTCAGCTATTAGTTTTGGCTATCAATCAAGTTTTGGCTAGTGAAGCTTTTACTACTTCAGGAACAAGACAAATCAGAAAAGGTTCTAACCAAAAAGTTGCTCAATTAATCAATGATATGAAAGCGGGAAGAGTTCATACTTTAATTATGAGCGGCGTTAATCCAGTTTATACTTTAGCAGATAGTAAAATATTTGTTGAAGCACTTAAAAAAGTAAAGACATCTGTTACTTTTTCCTTGAAAGAAGATGAGACTGCTTTACTTGCTACAATTGCAGCACCGGCTCCACATTATTTAGAGTCTTGGGGTGATTTGAGTTTAACTAAAGGTTCTTACAGTATTACTCAACCGACAATTCGTCCTTTATTTGATACTAAGCAATTTCAAGAAGTTCTAATGTCTTTGAATGGTATTACCGGCTCTTACTACGATTTTGTAAAAGCAAATGCTTCAACAATCGTTTCAGGTTCTACTTGGAATAAAGTATTGCATGACGGTGTTTATGTTGGTCCTGTATCATCAGTATCTGGTGGATCAGCTGATTATTCTGCTGCCGCTAATGCATTGGCTCAATCAAAACCAGCACAAGCTTTTGAATTAGTATTGTATACTAAAACAGGATTAGGAGATGGGCAACAAGCGAATAACCCTTGGTTACAAGAATTGCCGGATCCAATAACAAGAGTTTCTTGGGATAATTATGTTACTGTTTCGAATGCCGATGCTAAGAAATTAGGATTGTCTAATGAAATTGTTGCTAATGGTGGTTTGAATGGTAGTTATGCTACTATTACAATGATTGATGGTTTGAAATTAGAAAATGTTCCAGTAATAGTTCAGCCAGGACAAGCTGTTGGAACTGTTGGTTTAGCTTTGGGTTATGGACGTAAAGCGGCCTTAAAAGAAGAAATGCAGGTAGGTTTAAATGCTTACTCGTTATATAAAGGCTTTAATAATGTGCAGTCTGTATCATTAGCTAAGGCAGATGGAGAACATGAATTTGCTTGTGTTCAAGGTCAGAAAACATTAATGGGAAGAGGGGATATCATTAAGGAAACTACTTTAGAGATATTCAATACTAAAGATGCGGAATTTTGGAACAAACAACCAATGGTATCCTTGGATCACAAAGAAGTAGCGGCTACGTCAGTAGATTTGTGGGGTTCATTTGATCGTTCAACAGGACATCATTTTAACCTTTCGGTTGATTTGAATGCTTGTACTGGATGTGGAGCTTGTGTAATTGCCTGTCATGCTGAAAACAACGTTCCGGTTGTTGGAAAAGCAGAGGTTAGAAGAAGTCGTGATATGCACTGGTTGCGTATTGACAGATATTATTCTTCTGAAAGTAGTTTTGCTGGAGATAACGAAAGAAAAGAAAATATAGCTGGTTTGTCAAGTTCATTGTCTACATTTAATGAAATGGAAAAAGCTGGAGATAATCCTCAAGTTTCTTTCCAACCTGTAATGTGTCAGCATTGTAATCATGCGCCTTGTGAAACGGTTTGTCCAGTTGCGGCAACATCACACGGTCGTCAAGGTCAAAACCAAATGGCTTATAACAGATGTGTTGGTACGCGTTACTGTGCTAACAACTGTCCTTATAAAGTGCGTCGTTTTAACTGGTTCTTGTATAACAAAAACAGTGAATTTGATTATCATATGAATGACGATTTAGGACGTATGGTATTAAACCCAGATGTTAATGTTCGTTCTCGTGGTGTTATGGAAAAATGTTCTATGTGTATCCAAATGACACAGGCAACAATTTTAAATGCAAAAAGAGAAGGAAGAGTAATCGTAGATGGAGAATTCCAAACCGCTTGTTCAAATGCTTGTTCTACCGGAGCAATGAAATTTGGAGATGTAAATGATAAAGAAGCCGAAGTGACTAAATTAGCTGCTGACGATAGAATGTATCATTTATTGGAGCATGTTGGAACAAAACCAAATGTGATTTACCATGTTAAAGTTAGAAATACCTAGTACAAAAAATAATTAATTAAGAATCAATATAAAGGATTATGTCGTCTCACTACGAAGCAACCATTAGAAAACCCTTAGTTATAGGTGATAAATCTTATCACGATGTAACTGTAGATGTAGCTGCGCCTGTTGAAGGTAAAGCAAACAAACATTGGTGGATTGTATTTTCAATTGCATTAATAGCCTTCCTTTGGGGATTAGGTTGTATCATTTACACTGTATCTACGGGTATTGGAACATGGGGATTAAATAAAACTGTAGGTTGGGCTTGGGATATCACTAACTTCGTTTGGTGGGTAGGTATCGGTCACGCAGGAACTTTAATCTCAGCCGTATTATTGCTTTTCCGTCAAAGATGGAGAATGGCAATTAACCGTTCTGCGGAGGCAATGACCATATTTTCAGTAATACAAGCCGGTTTATTTCCAATCATTCACATGGGTCGTCCATGGTTAGCGTATTGGGTTTTACCAATTCCGAATCAATTTGGGTCATTATGGGTGAATTTTAACTCTCCTTTACTTTGGGATGTTTTTGCAATTTCGACTTATCTATCTGTTTCATTAGTTTTCTGGTGGACCGGTTTGTTACCTGATTTTGCAATGTTGAGAGACAGAGCGATTACTCCTTTTAATAAACGTGTCTATTCTATATTGAGTTTTGGATGGAGCGGTAGAGCGAAAGACTGGCAGCGTTTCGAAGAAGTTTCTTTGGTTCTTGCAGGTTTAGCGACTCCACTTGTACTTTCTGTGCACACTATTGTATCGATGGACTTTGCTACTTCGGTAATACCAGGATGGCATACAACAATTTTCCCTCCTTACTTTGTTGCTGGAGCTGTTTTCTCTGGATTTGCAATGGTGAACACCTTGCTTATCATTATGAGAAAAGTTTCTAATCTTGAAGCTTACATTACGATTCAACATATAGAATTAATGAACATTGTAATCATGATTACGGGTTCTATTGTTGGGGTTGCCTATATTACAGAGCTTTTTATAGCTTGGTATTCAGGAGTTGAATACGAGCAATATGCATTCTTAAACAGAGCAACAGGACCTTACTGGTGGGCATATTGGTCAATGATGACTTGTAATGTTTTCTCTCCACAATTTATGTGGTTCAAAAAATTAAGAACAAGTATTATGTTTTCTTTTATTATTTCAATTGTTGTAAATATTGGAATGTGGTTTGAAAGATTTGTAATTATCGTAACTTCATTACATAGAGATTATTTACCATCTTCGTGGACAATGTTTTCACCGACATTTGTTGACATTGGGATTTTCATTGGAACAATAGGTTTCTTCTTTGTGTTATTTTTATTATATTCTAGAACATTCCCTGTAATTGCTCAAGCGGAAGTAAAAACAATATTAAAAGGAACTGGAGATCATTACAAAAGAGAAAGAGAAGCAAATAAAGATTTACATCATGAGTAATAAAGTAATATACGCCATTTATAATGACGATGATATTTTGATGGACGCGGTTAAGAAAACCAGAGCAGCTCATCATCATATTGAAGAAGTTTTTACTCCATTTCCGGTTCACGGATTGGATAAAGCGATGGGACTTGCTCCTACAAGATTAGCCATATGTGCTTTTATCTATGGATTGTTAGGGTTGTCATTTGGAACCTGGATGATGAACTACATAATGATTCAAGATTGGCCTCAAGATATTGGTGGGAAACCAAGTTTTAGTTATATTGATAACATGCCGGCTTTCGTGCCGATTATGTTTGAAGAAACGGTATTTTTTGCTGCTCACTTAATGGTTATTACTTTTTATATGAGAAGTAAATTATGGCCTTTCAAAGTTGCCGAAAATCCAGACGTTAGAACTACAGATGATCATTTTTTGATGGAAGTTGCTGTAAATGATAATGAGGAGGAATTGATCTCATTTTTTGAAAGTACAGGGGCGGTAGAAGTTAAAGTAATTGTAAAGAATTAATTGTCGATATGAAAAGTCTATATAAAATAACATTTTTAATTTGTATTACTATTTTAGTTTCGTCTTGTCATAATAATTCAAGACCTAATTACGAATACATGCCTAATATGTATGAGCCCGTAAGTTATGAAACTTATGAGGAATCCAGTGCATTTAAGAACGGTAAGGAGGGTCAACTTCCTCCGGAAGGAACTATAGATAGAGGTTTTGAACCTTATGAATATGAAAATTCTACTGCAGGATATGATTTAGCAAAATTAAATTTAAAGACACCTCTGGATACTATATCTGAAAAAGATGTTGAAAAATCTAAGGAGTTATATGATATTTATTGTGCTATTTGTCATGGTACTGAAGGTAATGGTAAAGGGAAATTGGTAACACAAGGTAAATATCTTGGTGTTCCTAGCTATAAAGATAGGGTGATAAATGAAGGAAGTGTTTTTCATGTTCAAACTTACGGTTTAAATTCAATGGGGTCTTATGCGAACCAATTGAATTCACATGAACGTTGGTTAGTAGCAACTTATGTTATTAATCTGAAAGCTAAATTATAATTGTTGAACAAACTGATCGTATTAGATATGTATACATTTTCAAGTAAATTAAAAACATTTTCTTTTGTCTTAATGGCTGTTGGTCTATTAGGAATTGGATATGGTTTTTTAACTGCACCAAAAGATATTCAAGAAGTAGAACAAATTCTTGCTGCCGAAAGTAATGGTGGCCATGGTGAAGCTAAGCATGAAGCGACTACTTCTGCTGAACCCTCACATGAAGCTGCTGCTAACCAAAGTGAAGCTACCGAAGAGAAAAAAATGGAAGAATCTCATGAAGCGGCTGCTTCTGCGGATGATACTACTAAAGTTACTGAAGTTTCACATGCTGCGCCAATTCACGTTCAAGAAGCACCTAATAAGGGAGGACATGATGTCGCTGAAGCTGCGGAACATAAAGAACATGCAGAGCATGTTTTGCATCAATTACAAAATAAACCTTGGGCATCATTGTATGTAGCTTGTATTTTCTTTATGCTGTTATCAATGGGAGTTTTGGCTTTTTATGCCATTCAACAAGTAGCACAAGCTGGTTGGTCTCCTGTTCTGTTTAGAGTTATGCAAGGAATAACAGCGTATTTACCAGTAGGTTCTGTTATATTTTTTATTATACTTGTGATTTGTGGATTAAATATTTTCCACTCTAATAGTTTATTTATCTGGTTAGATCCGGAAGTTGTTGCACATGATAAAATTATCGCTAATAAATCGGGGTATTTGAACTTTCCTTTTTGGATTGTTAGGGCAGCAATATTTCTTGGAGGATGGAATTTATATCGTTATTTTTCTAGAAAAAATTGTCTAGCACAAGATGAGGCTGCAGATAATCTTAACTATAAGAAGAACTTTAAAATGTCAGCTGGGTTTTTAGTTTTCTTTATTGTAACGGAATCTATTATGTCATGGGACTGGATTATGTCTATTGATCCACATTGGTCCAGTACTTTATTTGGATGGTATGTTTTTGCTAGCTTCTTTGTAAGTGGTATAACTACTATTTGCTTAATTAGCTTGTACTTAAAGGCTAAAGGATATTTAGAATATGTTAATACAAGTCATATTCATGATTTGGCTAAGTTCATGTTTGGTTTCAGTGTATTCTGGACTTATTTATGGTTTTCCCAATTCATGTTGATATGGTACGCTAATATACCAGAAGAGATTACTTATTTTGTAACTAGAATTCAATTGTATAATCTTCCATTTTTTGGTGCAGTAGTTATGAATTTTTTATTCCCAATATTAATATTAATTAACACTGATTTCAAAAGGATTTCATGGATATTAGTAATGGCTGGTACGGTAATTTTATTAGGACATTATATAGATTTCTTTAATATGATTATGCCCGGAACAGTTGGAGACAGATGGTTCATTGGTGTCTCAGAAATTGCATCAGTTCTTTTCTTCCTTGGATTGTTTATTTTTGTTGTTTTCACGGCATTAACTAAAGCTCCCTTGTTGCCAAAAAGAAATCCATTTATAGAAGAGAGTAAACATTTTCATTATTAATATTTAAAATAAATAAACAGATGACAAGTTTGTTGGTAATTATAGTTTTAGTTTTATTGGCTGTTGCTTTATGGCAATTGACGAAAATATTTGACCTTACTCAGGTAGGGGCAAATTCGGACAGTTCGCAAGTAGCTTCTGATAATGATAATAATGTACAGGGTTATTTGATGTTTGGTTTCCTAGCATTCCTTTATATATTCACAATATATGGTTTGTTTAAATGGGGTCCGTTAGTTCTTCATACACCTGCTTCTGAACATGGTTCTTTAGTAGATAGTTTAATGAATATTTCATGGGTACTTTTATTTATAGTTCAGGCTATAACTCAGGTTTTGTTGCATTATTTTGCTTTTAAATATAGAGGTAAAAAAGGGCAAAAAGCTTTGTATTTTGCTGATAACAATAAATTAGAGGCACTTTGGAGTGTTATTCCGGCAGTAGTTCTTGCAGGTTTGATTCTTTATGGACTGTATGCCTGGACAAATATTATGTTCATCGATGAAGAGGAGGATACAGTTGTTGTTGAATTGTATGCACAACAATTTAAATGGACAGCTAGGTATGCTGGGCCTGATAATGTTTTAGGTAAAGCTAATGTTAGGTTAATAGAAGGTGTTAATACACTTGGTGTTGATTTGTCTGATCCATATGCTCAGGATGATATTGTAATTAGTGAATTGCATATACCTAAAGGTAAAAAAATTCATTTCAAAATGCGTTCACAAGATGTTTTGCATTCTGCTTATATGCCTTATTTTAGAGCGCAGATGAACTGTGTTCCAGGAATGGTAACGGAATTTGCTTTTACACCTATTTATACTACTGATGAGTATAGAGAATTACCGTTTATGGTGGAAAAAGTTGCAAATATTAATGCTATAAGAACTAAGAAAAGTGCGGAACTTGTTGCAAAAGGAGAAACAGCGTTAGATCCTTATGCCTTTGATTATTTATTGCTTTGTAATAAAATATGTGGTGCTTCTCATTACAACATGCAAATGAAAATAATCGTTGACACTCCTGAAGATTATAAAAAGTGGTTACAAGAAAAAGCTACAATAGTACAAGAAGTAAAAACAGCGAAAACTCCGGCAGCCCCTGTTGATGATGCTAAAGGATTGGATTCTACTAAAGGTAAGGATACTGCAGCAGCTGTTGTTAAAATAGCAATGAAATAATTTATTAAGAAAATTTAAAGTAAACGTATATGTCAGCAGAAGCTCACGATCACGGACACGATCTAGAACACGAACACCATCATAAAGAGACTTTTATTACTAAATATATTTTTAGTATAGATCATAAAATGATTTCCAAGCAATACCTAATTACAGGTATTATTATGGGTGTTATTGGTGTGGGAATGTCAATGCTTTTTAGAATGCAATTAGCTTGGCCTGAAGAATCTTTCAAAATCTTTAACGTATTATTAGGTGATAAATTTGCTCCTGACGGAGTAATGGCAAATGATATTTATTTAGCATTGGTGACTATTCACGGAACCATCATGGTTTTCTTTGTGTTGACCGCAGGTTTAAGTGGAACCTTTAGTAATTTATTAATTCCACTTCAAATTGGGGCAAGAGATATGGCTTCTGGATTCATGAATATGGTATCCTATTGGTTGTTTTTTGTTTCGGCTGTAATTATGTTGTGTTCTTTGTTCGTTGAAGCGGGTCCTGCATCTTCTGGATGGACAATCTATCCTCCTTTAAGTGCATTACCTCAAGCTATTCCAGGTTCGGGTATGGGAATGACTCTTTGGTTGGTTTCTATGGCGATATTTATTGCATCATCTTTAATGGGGTCATTAAATTATATTGTTACAGTTATCAATCTTAGAACTAAAGGTATGACAATGACTAGATTGCCATTGACAATATGGTGTTTCTTTGTTACAGCCATTATTGGGGTTGTTTCATTTCCTGTTCTATTATCGGCGGCTTTATTATTGATTTTCGACAGAAGTTTCGGAACTTCTTTCTTCCTGTCTGATATCTATATTGCTGGTGAAGTATTGCATTATCAAGGCGGTTCACCAGTATTGTTTGAACACTTATTCTGGTTCTTAGGTCACCCTGAAGTGTATATCGTAATTTTACCTGCAATGGGAATTGTTTCTGAAGTTATGGCTACTAATTCACGTAAACCTATATTTGGTTACAGAGCGATGATTATGTCTGTTTTAGCTATTGCATTTTTATCGACAATTGTTTGGGGTCACCATATGTTTATATCAGGAATGAATCCATTTCTAGGTTCTGTATTTACGTTTACCACTTTGCTGATTGCGATTCCTTCTGCTGTAAAAGCATTTAACTGGATTACAACTTTATGGAAAGGTAATTTACAATTGAATCCAGCAATGTTATTTTCAATTGGTATGGTTTCTACTTTTATTACTGGTGGTTTAACTGGGATTATTCTTGGAGACAGTACTTTAGATATTAACGTACATGATACTTATTTTGTTGTAGCTCACTTTCACTTAGTAATGGGTATTTCTGCACTTTACGGTATGTTTGCTGGGGTGTACCACTGGTTTCCTAGATTATACGGAAGAATGCTTAATAAAAATTTAGGATATGTTCACTTTTGGGTTTCAGCTATTAGTGCTTACGGGGTGTTTTTTCCAATGCACTTCATCGGTTTAGCGGGATTACCAAGACGTTATTATACAAATACGAACTTTCCGTTATTTGATGATTTACAAAACGTAAACGTTCTTATAACTACATTCGCTTTAATTGGTGGTATTTTCCAATTGGTTTTCTTGTATAACTTTTTTAGTAGTATTTTCTACGGTAAAAAAGCGGTTCAGAATCCTTGGAAATCTACTACTCTTGAATGGACTGCGCCAGTGGAGCATATTCACGGTAACTGGCCAGGTGAGATTCCTGAAGTACACCGTTGGCCTTATGACTACAGTAATCCTGCACATGATGTGGATTTTGTACCTCAAAATGTTCCAATGAAAGAAGGTGAAGAAGTTTTACATCACTAAAAGTTATATAATCAAGCCTCTGCGAAAGCAGAGGTTTTTTTTTGGCTTTTTCTATTAGTAGCTTTTTTTTGCGACCTTTTTTTGGAACCTCTTTTTTAATTCTGACTGCATTTATACTTTATAATTTAGAATTCAAATTTGCTTTCTTATCTTTGTTAAATGAATGAAAATTTAGACCCAACGACTAATGGTTATAATTCTGAAGAACTTGATCTTGAGAAAAGATTAAGGCCCCTTTCTTTTGATGATTTTGCCGGTCAAGATCAAATATTAGAGAACTTGAAAGTATTTGTTCAGGCTGCCAATCAAAGAAATGAAGCGCTGGATCACACTCTTTTTCATGGTCCTCCGGGTTTGGGGAAAACTACGTTGGCTAATATCCTTGCCAATGAATTAAATGTAGGAATTAAAATTACTTCCGGACCTGTTTTGGATAAACCTGGTGACTTGGCCGGTTTGCTGACCAATCTTGAAGAAAGAGACGTTTTGTTTATTGACGAGATCCATCGTTTAAGCCCTATCGTTGAAGAATATTTATATTCGGCAATGGAAGATTTCAAAATAGACATCATGATTGAATCCGGTCCTAATGCAAGAACAGTTCAAATCAATCTGAATCCTTTTACCTTAATTGGGGCAACAACTCGATCCGGTTTGTTAACAGCTCCTATGAGAGCTCGTTTCGGAATTGCTTCCCGTCTTCAATATTATACGACTGAATTACTGACATCCATTGTTGAAAGAAGTGCCAGTATATTTAAAATGCCTATTTCTATGGAAGCAGCTATTGAAATCGCAGGCAGAAGCAGAGGAACTCCGCGTATTGCCAATGCATTATTGCGAAGAGTGCGTGATTTTGCTCAAATCAAAGGGAATGGAACCATTGACATTGAAATTGCTCGCTATGCCTTAAAAGCGCTTAATGTTGATGCTCATGGTTTAGATGAAATGGATAACAAAATACTGACAACAATCATCGATAAATTTAAAGGTGGTCCAGTTGGTTTATCAACTTTGGCAACAGCCGTATCCGAAAGTAGTGAAACCATTGAAGAAGTCTACGAACCTTTCCTGATTCAAGAAGGTTTCATCATGAGAACACCCAGAGGAAGGGAAGTTACCGATAAAGCATATAAGCATATAGGGAGAATAAAGACCAATATTCAAGGTGGTTTATTCTAGTTTTGGAGCTATTTACTTCGTCAGTTCGCTAC
This sequence comes from Flavobacterium xylosi, assembly GCF_042787345.1. Lineage (NCBI taxonomy): Bacteria > Pseudomonadati > Bacteroidota > Flavobacteriia > Flavobacteriales > Flavobacteriaceae > Flavobacterium > Flavobacterium xylosi. The sequence goes on from NZ_JBHZPZ010000002.1 coordinate 20,835, forward strand.
GCTCGTGCCCGGCTATTCGCTAAATCTATCTCGTTAAAAAAAAGTGAGAGGATGTCGCTTCAAACGAAGTTCACTGAACACCTATAAAAGTAGAAGTTAAGTGAAGTAATCACGGATAGAGTATAGAGTGCAAACTTAAAATATTTAAGTCATTATTCAAAAATCTAAATATACAGAATTCATTAAATCCGAAGCAAAACGCCTTGGATTTTTGGCTTGTGGCATATCTAAAGCCGGGTTTTTAGAAGAGGAAGCACCAAGGTTAGAAAATTGGTTAAACAAAAATAGAAATGGAGAAATGTCATATATGGAAAATCATTTTGACAAACGATTAAATCCAACTTTACTTGTTGATGATGCGAAGTGTGTAATTTCACTTTTACTAAATTATTATCCGGATCAATTTCAAAAGTCGGATTCTTATAAAATCTCTAAATATGCGTATGGACAAGATTATCACTTTGTAATCAAGGAAAAATTGAAAGAATTACTTTTTTCCATTCAGTCTAATATCGGAGATGTTTCTGGGCGCGCATTTGTAGATTCGGCGCCAGTACTTGATAAAGCTTGGGCTGCCAAAAGTGGTTTAGGTTGGATAGGCAAAAATAGTAATTTATTGACTCAAAAGGTAGGTTCTTTTTACTTTATTGCGGAACTTATTGTCGACTTAGATTTAGATTTTGATAATGCCACAACTGATCATTGTGGAACTTGTACTGCCTGTATCGATGCTTGTCCCACACAAGCCATAGTCGCTCCGTACATTGTCGATGGTAGTAAATGTGTCTCCTATTTTACAATCGAACTTAAAGAAAATATTCCTCAGGAAATGAAAGGTAAGTTCGATGATTGGGCTTTTGGTTGTGATGTGTGTCAAGATGTTTGTCCCTGGAATAAGTTTTCGAAACCACACAATGAACCTCTCTTTAATCCAAATCCGGAATTGCTTTCAATGTCCAAAAAAGACTGGAGAGAAATCACCGAAGAGACTTTTAAAGTAGTATTTAAAAATTCTCCTCTCAAAAGATCCAAGTTTCAAGGAATCAAAAGGAATATTGATTTTTTACAATAGAAGCTATTTTTTTTTAAAAGTAGATTCTCTTGCTATCACTTTTGTTTCGAGTTCTATAGTTCTAGGTGTAAAAGGAATTTCTTTTTTGTGACAATTCATTTCTTCTAATAATAATTTAAAAGAAGTTACTCCCATTTCATGACTAGGTTGGTCAACTGTACTAAGTTTAGGGGTTAGTACTCGAGACATAAACCAATTACTAAAGCCTATTACGGCTACTTGTTCCGGAATTTTAATTCCGATATCATTAAAATAAGAAAGTACTCCTACAGCAACAAGATCTGTAATGGCAAATATTCCTTCAACATCAGGATGGTCAGCCATTATTTGTTTTGCAAAATCTATTCCCTCTTGAAAAGTTACTTTTTCACATGTATAGACCAACGAAGCATCAAAAGGGATGTTGTTTATTTCTAACGCTTTTTTATAACCGATAAAACGGTCAATGGCATTTTGAGGATTTAAGGGGCCTCTTATATGGGCAATTTTCCGGTAGCCGTTATCTATTAAATGCTGAACCGCATTTCTGGCGGCAAGTTGATCGTTAATAACGACCTTAGAACTATGAATCAACTTTGCAATTTTGTCAAATTGCACAAACGGGATCTTCCGTGCTATAATTTCCTTAAGATGGCTGTCATCATTAGATTCGTTAGAGAGAGAAATAATTATTCCATCTACTCTTTTGTTAATTAGTAAGGCGACCTGTTTTTTTTCTAATTCTAATGATTCATTTGATTGTAGAATGATAACTAAGTAACCATTTTTTTCAGCTTCAGCAACAATCCCATTTATTACATTTGAAAAAAAATGATGAACGATTTCGGGAATAATTAAGCCAATTGTTTTTGATTCTTTTGTTCTTAGATTGACAGCAAAAGAATTAGGGCTGTAGTTGAGTTTTTTTGCTAATGAAATAACCGCATCTTTGGTTTTTAAACTAACGTCTGGATAGTCTTTTAATGCTTTAGAAACTGTGGTAATGGATATACCCAGTTTTTCTGCAATTTCTTTAAGAGTAGCTTCTTTCATGAGACAAATATGGTAAAATATTTTTTTATATCAAATCGAAAACGTTTTCGGTATTTCGAAAACGTTTTCGATTGTGTAATTCATTATTTTATTTCTTTATAATTATATATTTGACAATAAAACTAACTAAAATTTATTAACTAAATTATTTCAAAACCATGAAAAAACCTAATTTATTAATCAGGCAAATAGGCATGATTGTAGCTTTACTGCTATTTAATCTTTCTTTTGCACAAAACGCTACCGTAGCAGGAGTGGTTTCGGATGTTAATGGAGCACCAATACCAGGTGTTAATATTTTGATTAAAGATTCGTCAAAATCAGTTGTGACTGATATTGATGGAAAATATAATTTTTCAAATCTTCAAAATGGTACTTTTGACTTTATTGCTTCATACATTGGTTATAAAAATGTTGAGTTTAAAATTGATGTAAATGGAAATTTGATTAAAAATATTACATTAATCGAAGATACTAATGTGCTTGATGATGTTATAATTACTGGGGTAATTAATCCAAGAACAAAAATTAAATCGAGTGTTTCTATTACATCAATGAATACAAAGGAAATTGAGCAATCAGCACCAAGATCAACTGCTGAGATTTTTAGGACTATTCCAGGAATACGTTCAGAATCATCAGGAGGAGAAGGTAATTCCAATATTTCTGTCCGTGGGGTGCCAATATCATCTGGAGGTTCCAAATATTTACAAATTCAAGAAGATGGGCTTCCGGTATTATTATTTGGAGATATTGCTTTTGCAACAGCCGATATTTTTACAAGGTTTGATGGTAACGTAGCCAGAATTGAAGCTATTCGTGGAGGCTCAGCTTCAACTTTGTCTTCAAATTCTCCTGGAGGAATTATCAATTTCATTAGTAAAACAGGGAAAACTGAAGGAGGAACTTTAAGTACTACTTTTGGGCTAGATTATGAAAATTTCAGAACTGATTTAGATTATGGGACTAAAATAGGTGATGGATTGTATTTTCATGTAGGTGGTTTTTACAGATCAGGTGAAGGTGTTAGAAAAACAGGATTTAATAGCAATAATGGCGGTCAAGTAAAATTCAATGTTACAAAAGAATTCGAAAAAGGATCAGTAACAGTTTATGCTAAATTTTTAAATGATAGAGCAGTAGCATATATGCCAATGCCTGTTCAGGTTTCTGGAACTAATGCAAATCCAAATTGGACGAGTGTAGATGGCTATGATGCTACAAGAGGTGCGATGCAATCTATTTATTTAAACCATAATGTAGGACTTGGTACAGAAGGAAATGTAAGAAGAGAAAAAGTTGCTAATGGAATGCACCCTATTTCAAAATCCATAGGGGCAAATGCTACTTTTGATTTAGATAATAACTGGAAAGTTTCAGATAATTTACGTTACTCTGCAAACAGTGGCGGCTTTATATCTCCTTTTCCTGCTGAATTGGGTACAGCTTCTGCTATCGCAAGTTCTTTTGGTGCGGGTGCAACGCTAAGTTATGTAAATGATGGGACTGCTTTTAATACTCCTAATGGTTTAGTTGCTAGAGTTCATATGTTTGATACACAATTGAATGATATGAGTAATTTTATGAACGATTTGAGATTGACAAAAAAAATAGATAATGTAGGAATCACTTTTGGGTTTTTCAAATCAATGCAAAATGTTTCTATGTCTTGGCTATGGAATTCTTACCTACAAGAAGTATCGGATACTAATCCTCGTTTAATTAATGTAACGGATGTTAACGGTAATCTCTTGTCAGAGAATGGGCTCTATGCATATGGGACTCCTGCTTGGGGAAATTTAGCTAGAAATTACGACACGCAGTATAACGTGTCTGCCCCTTACGTAAATGTTTCATTTGATGCTTCTGAAAACCTTTCTTTTGAAGGTGGGGTACGATATGATAATGGAAAAGCCACAGGTTCTTTTACCGGGGGGACAGCGACACAATATGACATCAATAATGATGGAGTACTATCTGCACCGGAAAACAATGTATTTGCTGTGAATACTGCTAATGAAACTCCAGTTAATTATACTTACGACTATTTTTCATACACGTTAGGTGGAAACTATTTGTTAAATACGAAAAAATCGTTATTTGCTAGAGTTAGTAGAGGCGTTTCCGCGAAAGCTGATAGAATTTTATTTAGCGGATTGGATTATTTAGACGGAAATAAAATCAATGCTCTCGACTTTTTAATGCAGACAGAAATTGGCTATAAACAAAAATTCGATAGAGGATACCTTTATGCCACTGCCTTTAGTTCTAAAACAGATGAGCAAGCGGGTTATGAGGCTGGAGCAAATGTAATTAGACAAAATAATTACAAATCTTTAGGATTAGAATTAGAGTCAGCGTATGATTTGTCAGATAACTTGAACCTAAGAGGGTCTATGACGTATACCAAAGCAGAAATTACATCCGGCACTGATGAAGGAAATGAACCAAGAAGACAGCCTAAATTAATGTATGGTGTAATGCCAACGTTTAAATTTATGGATAGAAAAAACACATTAGGATTAAGTTTTATTGGGCAGACTAAAGCCTTTGCTCAAGATTCAAATCAACTCGTAATGAATGGTTTTGTAATTGTAAATGGTTTTGTTGAAGTTGGTTTGACAAAAGGGTTATCAGTAAATCTTTCTGGTAATAACATATTCAATACATTGGCAATTACGGAGTCAGAAGAGGGAAGTATAACTGAGAATACGGTAAACTACGTAAGAGCAAGATCATTGACCGGAAGATCAATTTCTATGGCCTTGTCTTATAGATTTTAATGAAATGTTTCATGATTAGTTAATTGTTGGGCAATTCCTATATTTTTAAATATAGGAGTTGTTTTTTTAAAATTAAAAAAAGAATAGGAGCATGTTTAAAAAGGTAAAACTCAATTTTTGGCAAATATGGAATATGAATTTTGGGTTTTTCGGAATTCAATTCAGTTTCGGGTTGCAACAAAGTAACATGAGTGCGATTTATAAATATTTAGGAGCTGATGAAGGTAGTTTGCCTATGTTATGGCTTGCAGGACCTATTACAGGTTTAATAATTCAGCCTATTGTTGGAGCGATTAGTGATGGCACTTGGTCGCCAAAATTTGGTCGCCGAAAACCATTTTTCCTTATAGGAGCTTTAATATCAAGTTTTGCGTTGCTGGTCATGCCTTTTTCTAATTCTATTTTTATGGCTGCGAGTTTGCTATGGATTTTAGATGCTGCAAATAATTTAGCCATGGAACCTTATCGTGCTTTTGTAGCCGATAAATTAGATCAAAAACAACAATCATTAGGTTTTTTAATGCAAAGTTTCTTTACAGGATTAGGTATTACATTGGCTAATTTCACACCCGCTATTTTAGTAGCATTAGGGGTTTTGGCAATTACGGATAAATTATCAAATGGGATTCCAACGTATACTTATTGGGCTTTTTTCATTGGAGCATTTGCTTCTATTGTATCGGTTCTGATTTCAGTTTTTACAACAAAAGAATATCCGCCTACTGATGAGGAGTTAGCATTGATTAATGAAAAGAAAAAACAAAATATTTTTAATACGGTTTTAGTTGACATTGTAAAGGCTTTCAAAACAATGCCCTTAACAATGAAACAATTAATACCCGTTAAATTCTTTACTTGGTATGCTATGTTTTGTTATTGGCAATACATCACATCCACACTTTCAATATCTATTTACAATACAACAGATCAGGCGTCACAAGGGTTTTCTAAAGCACAATTGTTGACAGGTAGTTTAAATGGGACCTATAATATAATTTGTTTTATGGTTGCTTTTTTACTGGTTCCTTTAGCACTTAAAATTGGGGCAAAAGGAGTTCATTTTTTTGCTTTATTATTGGGTGGAATAGGTTTATTGAGTATTCCGTTTTTAAACAATGTAGATGTTCTATTTGTAATGCACAATCCATTTGGACGAAACGTAGCAGTGACCACCATCTTTTTATACTCATTTGGTTTAGGGATTTCTTGGGCTTCTATGATGGCTATGCCTTATCAGCTTTTGGCTGGTTCTATTCCAAAAGATAAAACAGGTATTTATATGGGGATTTTTAATATGTTTATTGTAATACCAATGGCAATTCAAGTGTTGACAATGCAATATTTTGTGTATGATTTATTAGGGAGTAATCCATTAAATGTGATTAAATTAGCTGGTGTTTTTTTAATTTTGGGGGCAATTTTTACTCTTTTTATAACTGTTAAAAACAGAAAAGAAGCGATAGTATAATGAAAAATATAGATTATAAAAAAGCAATTGAATTATTGCAGAATGCTTCGTCTAAAGAAGGATTTTTAGCAAGCGCTCAAAACATTTCAAATTACAAAAGAGTTTGGGCTAGAGATGGAGTAATATGTGGTTTGGCAGCTTTAGCTACAGCTGATGAAAAATTGATTGAGACCTTTGGTAACACATTAGAAACATTAGCAAAAAATCAGCATTATAATGGTACAATTCCCTCAAATGTAATGACAGATGGAGATGTTGTAGAAGTGAGTTATGGAGGTTTAGCCGGAAGGGTAGATGCAGTGACTTGGTTTATTATTGGTGTTTGTCAATACGCTTTTTATAAAAAGGACCAGGCATTTATTCAAAAATATGATAGTAACATTCAAAAGTGTTTACAGCTTTTAGAAGCATGGGAATTTAATAATAAACATTTGCTTTATGTCCCTCTTTCAGGAAATTGGGCGGATGAATACATAACGGATGGTTATGTATTATATGATCAATTATTGAGAGTATGGGCTCTAAAAAGTTATAATTATTTTTGTAAAAGTGATTTGATAGCAGGTAAAATTGAACAAATAACGCAACAGTTAGCAATTAATTTTTGTCCTGATTCAGTAGGAGAGAAATACCATGAAAGGGCATACAAGGAAGCTAATATTCAAAATTTCATGCCTTGTTCGTTTTCGCCATCGGGTTATAAAATGCAGTTTGATGCTTTTGCGAATTCCTTAGCGCTACTTTTAAATATAGGGACAACTGCGCTTCAAGAAAATATTTTGTCATATTCTTTAGGTTTAAAAAACAAAATGCCATTAAAGTTATTGCCCGCTTTCTGGCCGCCAATAAAAGAAAATGATATCGACTGGAAGTTGCTTAAGAATAATTATAAATACGAATTCAGGAACTTTCCAAACGAATTTCATAATGGCGGAAGTTGGTCAATGGTTAATGGGTTTTATGGACTTGCGTTATTGAATTCAACAAAAAAAGAAGAAGCTATTGAAATACTGGAAGCTATAAATGCTATTAATAAAATTGAGAATTATAGTTTTTATGAAAACTTCAACAGTAAAACCCAATTGCCTAATGGGGTTTCGTATTGCGCATGGAGCGCAGCTGCAACCGTAATGTTGCATCAAAGTATTTATAGTGATTTTAAATATTTAGTTTAATAAAATGAAAAAATCTATTGATATAATTTGTATTGGGGAAGTTTTAATTGATTTTATTGGTCATCAAATTGATACTTCCATAAATAGAACTAAAGATTTTCACCGATTTTTAGGTGGATCCCCTACAAATGTTGCTGTTAATGCAACAAGATTAGGCTTGAATTCAGTTTTAGTAGCTACTTGTGGTCAAGATGGATTAGGAGAATATATTGTTCGTAAATTGAAGGCGAATAATGTCATTACTTCTCATGTAAAAAAAATTGATCATATGCCAACTTCGGTAATATTTGTTTCTAAATCTACGGGGACTCCTGATTTTATTCCATTTAGAGAAGCTGACTCTCAAATTGACCCGAGTCAAATTACAGATGATTTACTTGAAAGTGCTAAAATTTTTCATACAACTTGTTTCGCATTAAGTAAAGATCCTGCTCGCACCACAATTCTTGAAAGTGCTAAAAGAGCGAAGCAATTGGGACTGAAAACAAGTATTGATATTAATTTTTCGGAACGAATTTGGAATGATAGAGACGAAGCTAAATTGGTATTAAAAGAGTATTTAGCAACGGATCCTTTAGTGAAACTAAGTGAAGACGACTGCTACAGGTTATTTTCAGAATCAAAAACGGAAGATTTTATTTTTGAATATTTTCATAACTTGGGCGCTTCAACTATTTGCTTGACAAAAGGGAAAGAAGGAGTAGTTTTATCAGATAAAAAATTTGGGCTTTTTCATCAAAAAGCAATTCCAGTTCTTGAGATAAAAGATGCGACAGGTGCCGGTGATGCTTTTTGGACAGGTTTTTTGTATGCACAGCTTTTGAATAAAAATTTTAATGATACTATTACTATAGCGCAAAAACTAGCAGTGCTGAAATTACAAAATGTTGGTAGGCTTCCTGCTGATATTGACATTAGTTCTTTTATAGAATTGGAGTAATAAACCTCCGAAAGTTATTCTTATTAGAATTTATTTCCTTTTTATGTTTTTTTTTTTAACTTTATGGTCAACTTAAATTTTCGGTTATGACTGTAAATCAAATATTAAGCACAAAAGGAAAGGAAGTACATTCGATAGTTTCTACTATTACTGTATATGAAGCCTTAAAAGTGATGGGAGAAAAGAATATTGGAGCGGTATTAATAATTGAAGATAATGTTTTAAAAGGAGTTTTATCTGAAAGAGATTATGCCAGAAAAATTGTTCTTAAAGACAAATCTTCAAAAGAAACTTTCGTTCATGAAATTATGGAAAGAGAGGTGATTACCGTAAAGCCATCGGATAATATTGACTATTGTATGGAATTGATGACTGCAAGAAGAATAAGACATTTGCCGGTTTTGTTAGAAGGCGAGATTGTGGGGGTTGTCTCCATAGGTGATGTGGTAAAGGCGATAATCGAACTTCAAAAAAACACCATTCAATATCTGGATTCTTACATTAGTGGAAGCAAAATGTAATCGGGATTAAATTATAAATTAAAGTAGCTGCAATTTTTCGCAGCTATTTTAATTTACACATAATGACTTAGGCTGTTTTTTATAAAAGAATAAGATAATAGCTTAATTTTTGGACCAAGTGGTATATCTTTGTGAACTAGGATAAAATGTAAAAAATGGACAAAAACAGCAAAAGAAGAGAGGCATTATTATACCACGCAAAGCCTACTCCAGGTAAAATTCAAGTAGTTCCCACTAAAAAATATGCAACCCAAAGAGATTTGTCTTTGGCCTATTCGCCTGGTGTGGCAGAACCATGTTTGGAAATTGCAAAAGATGTAAACAATGTATATAAATATACCGCAAAAGGAAATCTTGTTGCTGTAATCACAAATGGAACTGCAGTTTTAGGACTGGGCGATATTGGTCCTGAAGCATCCAAGCCAGTAATGGAAGGTAAAGGTTTATTGTTTAAAATTTTTGCTGATATAGATGTTTTTGACATTGAGATTGGAACTAAAGATATTGAAGAATTTATCCAAACAGTCAAAAATATTGCGCCAACTTTTGGTGGGATAAATCTGGAGGATATCAAAGCACCTGAATCTTTTGAAATAGAAAGACGATTGGTTGAAGAATTAAATATTCCGGTGATGCATGATGATCAGCATGGAACTGCAATTATATCATCTGCAGCTTTGTTGAATGCATTGGAATTGGCAAATAAAAAATCAGAAGATGTAAAGTTAGTAGTTTCAGGAGCGGGCTCAGCAGCTCTTGCTTGTGCTAATTTGTATGTTTTGCTTGGAGTGAAAATTGAAAACATATTAATGTTCAATAGTAAAGGGGTATTAACAAAAGACAACAAATCACTTTCTGATTTACAACAAAAATATGCAAAAGACATCGCACCAATTAGTCTTGAAGAAGCATTAGTTGGAGCGGATGTTTTCTTAGGTTTGTCAACTGGAGACATTATGACTCCACAAATGTTATTGGGGATGGCTGAAAATCCAATCGTTTTTGCTATGGCAAATCCGGATCCCGAAATAGATTACGACCTTGCTATTGCAACTCGTAAAGATGTTATTATGGCAACCGGCCGTTCTGATCATCCTAATCAGGTAAATAATGTTCTTGGATTTCCATATATCTTTAGAGGTGCGCTAGATGTTAGGGCTACCAAAATAAATGAAGCGATGAAAATGGCAGCGGTAAGAGCTCTTGCGTTATTGGCCAAAGAATCAGTTCCGGAGCAGGTTAATGTTGCTTATGGAGCAACTAAGTTGATTTTTGGAAGAGAATATATTATTCCAAAACCATTTGACCCTAGATTGATTACTATAGTAGCTCCAGCCGTTGCTAAAGCAGCTATGGATTCTGGTGTAGCATTGAATCCTATTACAGATTGGAAAAAGTACGAAGAAGAGCTTTTAGACCGATTGGGGAATGATAACAAAATGGTTAGATTGATTACCAATAGAGCCAAAATGGATCCTAAAAGAATCGTTTTTGCGGAAGCCGATCATTTAGATGTTCTTAAAGCGGCGCAAATTGTATTAGAAGAAGGTATCGGTTTTCCAATTTTACTCGGGAACAAAGAGATTATTTTGGAATTAAAAGAAGAACTAGGTTTTGATGCTGAGGTTGAAATCATAGATCCAAAAGAAAAAGTAGAAGAGCCTAGAAGAAATAAGTTTGCTACTACCTATTGGTCATCCAGACAAAGACGTGGGATTTCACTTTTGGATGCTCAGAAATTAATGCGCGAAAGAAACTATTTCGCAGCCATGATGGTCAATGAGGGAGAAGTAGATGCATTAGTGACAGGATATTCCCGAAGTTATCCATCTGTGGTAAAACCAATGTTGCAACTTATCGATAAAGCTCCCGGAGCTTCGCTTGTTGCTACGACAAATATGATGATGACCACTCGTGGACCTATGTTTTTATCGGATACAGCTATAAACATTAATCCTTCAGCAGATGATTTAGCAAAAATTGCTATTATGACTGCTAAAACAGCGAAGATGTTTGGAGTAGAGCCGGTGATAGCAATGATTTCCTATTCTAATTTTGGGTCTTCAACAAATGAAAGTGCTTCAAAAGTGAGAGAAGCCGTAGCTTATTTGCATAAAAATTATCCCGAAATGGTAATAGATGGAGAACTTCAAGCTGATTTTGCTTTAAATCCGGAAATGTTAAAAGCAAAGTTTCCTTTTTCTAAACTAGCAGGTAAAAAAGTAAATACTTTAATTTTTCCAAATCTTGAATCGGCGAATATTACTTATAAACTATTGAAAGAGTTAAATAAAGTGGACTCAATAGGACCAATTATGTTAGGAATGGGGAAACCGGTTCATATATTTCAATTAGGTGCAAGTGTAGAAGAAATGGTAAATATGGCGGCTATTGCTGTGATTGATGCGCAAGAAAAACAAAAGAAAAAACAAGTTTAAGCGGTAATTTTTTTTGCAATAAAAAGATTTATAAAGATAAATTTGGTAAGATAATTTGTTAATTTTGTTATATTTGGTGACTTAAAAAAATAACAATGATAGCACATTTACAAGGGAAATTAGTAGAAAAGTCACCAACACAGGTAGTTCTTGATTGTGGCGGTGTTGGATATCATGTGAATATTTCTCTGCATACTTACTCCTTACTTCCTAATGCTGACTTCATAAAATTATATACGCATCTTCAAATAAAAGAAGATGCGCATACTTTGTTTGGGTTTGTAGAAAAATCAGAAAGAGAGATTTTTAAATTATTATTATCAGTTTCTGGTATTGGGGCCAGTATTGCCAGAACCATGTTGTCATCATTAGATCCCATACAAATAACAAATGCTATTGCATCAGGAGATGTAATTACCATTCAATCCATAAAAGGAATAGGTAGTAAAACGGCCCAAAGAGTAATACTTGATTTGAAAGAAAAAGTGTTAAAATTGTACGATTTAGACGAAGTTTCTTTATCGCACAACAATACAAATCGAGATGAAGCGTTATCTGCTTTGGAAGTATTAGGTTTTGTTCGAAAAACTTCAGAACGAATTGTAGAAAAAATTGTAAAAGAGGATCCAGACGCTACTGTTGAATCGATTATTAAAAAAGCTTTAAAAAACTTATAAAAGAGACTCAAAAAACGGATTATATGCATAAAATTTGTATTTTTTTGCTAGTCATATTTTGTGGTTTTGTATCGCAAGCCCAGGTAACACCAGCCGTTCAGGATACAGTTAAAACTGGTTTTTCTACTGGGAAAGTCCAACTTAAAAATCCCCAAAGTATTCTTTCAGCTTATTCTTATGACCCTGTCACAGATAGGTATATTTATACCAATTCTATCGACGGTTTTTCTATTGACTATCCTATTATATTAACTCCAAAAGAGTATGAAAACTTAGTTTTGAAAGAATCCATGCGGGATTATTTTAAGAAAAAGGTTGATGCTATGGAGGGGAAAAAAGAAGGAAGTGAAGAAGCTAAAAAAGATTTACTGCCACGATATTATGTAAAATCGGGGCTTTTCGAATCCATTTTCGGGAGCAATACCATTGATGTGAAACCAACAGGATCCGTAGAAATGGATTTGGGATTGCGTTACACAAAACAGGACAATCCCTCATTCTCTCCCAGAAACAGATCAAATCTTTCTTTTGATTTCAATCAAAGGATAAGTATGAGCTTGATGGGGAAAGTAGGGACCCGACTCAACGTAAATGCGAATTACGATACGCAATCTACTTTTGCTTTTCAAAATTTAATAAAGTTAGATTACGCTCCTACTGAAGATGATATTATTCAAAAAATTGAAGTTGGAAATGTAAGTATGCCTTTGAATAGCTCGTTGATTAGAGGTGCTCAAAGTTTATTTGGTGTAAAAACGCAATTGCAATTTGGTAAAACGACTGTGACTGGCGTATTTTCAGAACAAAAATCGCAAACCAAAAGCATAGTTGCTCAAGGAGGAGGAACGATTCAGGATTTTGAAATTTTTGCACTGGATTATGATAACGACAGACACTTTTTCTTATCACAATATTTCAGAAATAAATACGATGCTTCCTTAAAAAACTATCCTTTTATTGATAGCAGAGTTCAAATTTCAAGATTAGAGATTTGGGTTACCAATAAACAAAATCGTGTAACCACAACCAATAATAACCTACGAAATATCATTGCCCTTCAGGATTTAGGGGAAGGACAATTGACTGATTCGAATGGTAACCCAATAAATGATAATGAAGTGGTGGTGTTAGATCCTTCCACCGGAATTTTTAATAACCCAATTAATTCTCCTTCTGATAACTCCAATAACGATTATGACCCTGCACAAATAGAAGCCGGAAGTGGTTTGTTAAACAATAATATACGTGAAATAGTGACCTCAAGTTCGGGTTTTAATGTTACTGTAAGCGAAGGTCAGGATTATTCTAAACTGGAAAATGCCAGAAAATTGAACCCTAATGAATATACCTATAATGCTCAATTAGGATATATTTCGTTACAACAACGATTAGCCAATGATGAGGTTTTAGCGGTAGCATATCAATATACGATTGGTGACAAAGTTTATCAAGTTGGGGAGTTTGGAAATGATGGTGTAGATGCGACTATTGTAACGGGAACTAATCAATCAGATCAGGCAATTATTACGCAGAGTTTGATTTTGAAAATGTTGAAAAGTAATTTGACCAATGTCAAAAATCCGGTTTGGAACCTGATGATGAAAAATATTTATCAGATTCCAGGGGCGTATCAGGTGAAACAGGAAGATTTTAGATTTAATATCCTTTACACGGATCCTTCTCCATTAAATTATATAACCGAAGCAAAAGATGCTGCTGGAAATCCAGTTCCATTTCCTGAACCAGATCCATTAAAAACACCTAAGGAAAACGAAGAAAATAAAGTTGCTGAAACCCCTTTACTTAAAGTGTTCAATTTAGATAAGCTTAATTATAATAATGATCCACAAACAGGAGGAGATGGGTTTTTTGATTTCATGCAAGGCTTGACCATAGATGCTCAAAACGGGAGAATTATATTTACAACTAAAGAGCCCTTTGGAGAATTATTATTTTCTAAATTATCTAATACTGGTTCAGCAGAAAATTATAATATAGAGAGTAGCTATAATCCAAATCAAAAGAAATATGTGTTTAGAAATATGTATCGTAACACCCAATCCGGGGCTTTAGAAGATAGCGATAAAAACAAATTTTTATTAAGAGGAAAATATAAATCTACTGGTGGTGATGGAATACCAATAGGTGCTTTTAATGTTCCCAGAGGTTCAGTGGTAGTAACTGCCGGAGGAAGAATTTTAGTTGAAGGAATAGATTACAGTGTCAATTATCAATTGGGAAGAGTTCAAATTCTGGATCCTTCACTTCAGGCGTCGAATACGCCAATTAATGTTTCTTTGGAAAACAATTCCATTTTTGGACAACAGACCAGAAGATTTATGGGTGTTAATGTGGAACATAAAATTTCAGATAATTTTTTAGTTGGTGCGACTTTTTTAAAAATGAGTGAAAGGCCATTTACACAGAAATCAAGCTTTGGTCAGGAATCTGTGAATAATACTATTTTTGGATTCAACTCTAATTTTTCTACTGAGGTTCCATTTTTAACCCGATTAGTAAATAAATTACCAAATATTGATACAGATGTCCCTTCGAATCTTTCCATAAGAGGAGAAATTGCATTTTTGAAACCGGATTCGCCAAAAGCAGATCGTTTTGAAGGAGAGTCTACTATATATGTTGATGATTTTGAAGGTTCTCAATCGACCATCGATATGCGTTCTCCGTTTGCATGGAGTTTATCATCGACACCAGAAAGAAACGCTAGCAGTACTTATGATTTCAATGCCAATGCTAACGATTTGAGTTATGGTTTCAAAAGAGCAAAAGTAGCCTGGTATTCAATTGATCCTATTTTTTATACCCAAAAACCATCTGGAATTTCAAATGAGGATTTATCTTTTAATACGACCAGAAGAATTTATAGTGAAGAATTGTATCCTTTAACGGATATCGCACAAGGACAATCTCAAGTTGTTAACACATTGGATTTAAGTTATTATCCTTCTGATCGAGGACCTTATAATAATAGTTCCAATTACAATACAAGCCCGTCATCAAATTTTGGTGGGATTATGAGATCATTGAATTCTACTAATTTCGAGCAAGGAAACGTTGAGTACATTCAGTTTTGGGTATTAGATCCGTATGTAGGAAACGGAGAAATTCCTCAAACGAATACAGGTAAAATTTATTTCAATTTAGGGGAGATTTCTGAGGATGTATTGAAAGATGGAAGAAAACAATATGAAAATGGTCTTGGTCCAGATCAAATACTGGCAAATCCACCGTCTGTATGGGGAGATGTGCCTGCTTCGCAATCATTAATCTATGCTTTTGATACCAATGTTGATAATAGAAACAATCAGGATGTAGGTTTGGATGGTTTGACTAATGCCAAAGAAGCTACAACTTACAATAATTTTGCATCTGAGCCGGATCCCGCAGCAGATGATTACACGTTTTATTTGAACGCATCAGGAAATGTTACAGATCGATATAAAAAATACAATGGTGTGGATGGAAACTCCGCTGTTGATATTAATGACCCCAATAGAGGGGCCTCTACGGTTCCAGATGTGGAAGATATTAACAGAGATAATACTATGAATACGATTAACGCGTATTATGAATATAGTATTGATGTCAAACCCAATATGAGTATCGGTCAAAATTATATAACTGATATTAGAAATACTCAGGTCACTTTGGCAGACGGTTCTGTAACTGACGGAAGATGGATTCAGTTTAAAATTCCTGTTTCACAACCCGAAAACACCATTGGGAATATTTCGGACTTTAGATCAATACGTTTTATGAGAATGTTTATGACTGGTTTTAATGATCAGGTAACAGTTCGTTTTGGAGCTTTAGATTTAGTTAGAGGAGAATGGAGACGATATACAAATACACTGGATTTTAATGATACCAATGTCGCTGATGACAAAACGGATTTAGATGTATTGGCGGTTAATGTCCAAGAAAATAATGAAAGATGTCCGGTAAATTACATTACCCCTCCAGGGGTAGTAAGAGAACAATTGTACAATAATAATACGGTTATTAATCAAAATGAACAATCATTATCTCTAAGAATATCTGGTGATGGATTGGAACCAGAAGATTCGAGAGCTGTTTTTAAAAATGTGAGTATCGACATGCGTCAATT
The DNA here is from genome assembly GCF_042787345.1 of Flavobacterium xylosi. Lineage (NCBI taxonomy): Bacteria > Pseudomonadati > Bacteroidota > Flavobacteriia > Flavobacteriales > Flavobacteriaceae > Flavobacterium > Flavobacterium xylosi. The sequence continues at coordinate 37,070 of NZ_JBHZPZ010000002.1, forward strand.
CAATAAATTAAAAATGTTCTTGCATGCTGAATCTTTGCCAAATGAAATCGCACTTCAGGATAATCAAATGGTCGGTTTTATTCGTTTTGGAAATGACTTTACCCAAAATTTTTATCAAATTGAAATTCCTTTAAAAGTTACGGTTCCTTCCTCAACTTCGAGTTCTGATTGTTCGGCTTTAAGTGCAGAAACAGTTTGGCCAGAAGAGAATGAAATTGATTTGTCTTTGGCGTTATTGACTCAATTGAAGATTCAAGCGATGAGTATTGATCTAAACACATTGCCTTTAGATGGGATTTATTATAAAATTGAAGATGAACTTGATCCGTTATTATCTAATAAACCTAATAAATTAAGATTAGGGATAAAAGGAAATCCTAATTTTGGACAAGTCCGAACTTTGATGGTTGGTGTTAAAAGTAATGAGACTCATCAGGATATTAAGGGCGAGGTTTGGTTCAATGAATTGCGTATTGCCGATATGGATAATCAAGGCGGTATGGCTGCAGTAGTGAATGTGGACTCGAACCTTGCGGATTTTGCTACTGTTTCTGCCACAGGGAAAATGAGCACTATAGGTTTTGGAGCGTTAGAACAAGGGCCAAATGAAAGAAGCCGTGAAGATACAAAGCAGTACAATATCGTAACAAATTTAAATCTCGGAAAATTATTGCCTCCAAAATGGGGCGTAAATTTACCTTTTAATTATGCCGTTGGTGAAGAAATGATTACCCCGGAATATGATCCTTTTAATCAGGATATTAGGCTAAAACAATTATTAGACAATACAGATAATCAATCCGAAAGAGATAATATTAAAAGCAGAGCAACTGATTATACAAAACGAACAAGTATCAACTTTATAGGAGTGCGAAAAGAAAGAAGCCCGGAGCAAAAACAACATGTTTATGATGTAGAAAATTTCACTTTTTCTCAATCTATCAATGAAGTGGAGCGGCATGATTTTGAAATCGAAGATTATATCGATCAACACGTAAGCTCCTCTGTTGATTATGGCTTTAGTTTTCAACCCAAATCAGTTGAGCCGTTTAAGAAAACAGCTTTCATGAAAAAAAGTGATTATTGGAAATTGTTAAGTGATTTTAATTTTAATTATTTGCCTTCCAATATCTCATTTAATTCTAATATTAACAGACAATACAATCGCCAACAATTCAGACAGGTTGAAGTTGAAGGAATAGGACTCGATCCTTTGTATCGGAGAAATTTTGCATTCAATTATCAATATGGATTTAATTATAATTTGACAAAATCATTAAAATTAAATTATACGGCTTCATCCAGTAATATTGTTAAAAATTATTTGAACCAGAACAATGAACCTATTGATACTTTTACTATTTGGGATAGTTATTGGGATATTGGAGATCCTAACCAACACATGCAACAATTGGTGTTAAACTATGAAATACCAATTAATAAAATTCCGCTTTTTAGTTTTGTAAAAGCTAATTATACCTATACTGGAGACTACAGTTGGCAACGTGCTTCTAATGCGTTGTCTCAAATAGAAATTGATGGGAACAACTATAATTTAGGTAATACGATTCAAAATGCAAGTTCAAATAATTTGAATGCTGCGTTCAACATGGATGCGTTATATAAGTATTTAGGATTGTCGAAAAACACGAATAAATCAGTGGCTAAGCCAAAGGCAGCTGTTCCAAAACCTGGTGAAAAAGTGGTGAATACAAATAACCAACAACCTGCGAAAAGCAATGAATTTGTAGATGGTTTGATTGGGGTTTTGACGAGTGTTAAAAATATTCAGATGAATTACACGCACAATAGTGGGACAATATTACCCGGATATACTCCAGGGGTTGGGTTTTTAGGGTCATCAAGACCTTCATTAGGTTTTATTTTTGGAAGTCAGGACGATGTGCGATATGAAGCGGCCAAGAACGGGTGGCTTACCACTTACCCTGATTTTAATCAGAACTATTCTCATGTAACTAATGAATTGTTTAAAGCTACAGCAAACGTTGATTTGTTTCCTGATTTAAAAATTGATTTATCTTTGGACAGAGCATTTTCTGAAAATTTTTCAGAGCAATACGATGTTACTGATGGACAGTATAATCCTCGCTCTCCATATAGTTACGGACTTTTTTCCGTATCGACTGTTCTAATAAAAACTTCGTTTTCAGTCAGTGATGAAAATGGATCTGCTGCATTTGATGATTTTAGAATTAACAGACTCGCAGTAGCAAATCGATTAGCTTCTCAAAGAGGAATAGATGTAAATAACCCGGCTAATCTTGATGCTGAGGGATACCCGTTAGGATATGGTAAAAATAATCAGGCGGTATTATTGCCTGCTTTTCTAGCCGCTTATTCCGGTTCTGGTGCTTCAGATGTTTCCCTTGGAATATTCAGGAGTTTTCCATTGCCAAACTGGGCTGTAAAATATAATGGTTTGATGCGTTATAGTTTTTTCAAAGAAAATTTCAAACGTTTTTCTATGCAGCATGGGTATAGAGCTTCGTATACGATTAATGCTTTTAGATCTAATTTCGAATATGATAAAACTCCGGATGGAGTGGATGCAAGTGGAAATTTTTTCAATAAAACAATTATGTCAAATATCAATTTAGTGGAACAATTTAGTCCGCTTGTTAGAATGGATTTCGAATTAAAGAGCTCGTTAAAGGTATTGGCTGAAATCAAAAAAGACAGAGCGTTGTCGATGAGTTTTGATAATAATTTATTGACCGAGGTAAAAGGGATAGAATATGTTGTTGGACTAGGATATCGTTTTAAAGATGTGATTTTTTCTTCCAGATTGGCAGATAATCCTACAGGAATTATTAAAAGTGATATTAACATAAAAGGGGATTTGTCGTATCGCAATAATCAAACAATTGTTCGTTACTTGGATTATGATAATAATCAATTAGCCGGTGGACAAAACATTTGGTCTATAAGAATCACTGCAGATTACGCGTTCAGTAAAAACTTAACGGCAATTTTCTACTATGATCATTCCTTTTCGAAAGCCGTAATCTCCACTTCATTCCCTTTGACAAACATTCGATCAGGATTTACGATGCGTTATAATTTTGGTAATTAATATTTCAAAAATCTAAACAAGATTTGAATAGAGATTGTTACATTTGTGGTATAAAATTTCAATTTTCAAACAGTAATTTTCAATAAATATTTTTATGAGTATACCAGCAAATTTAAAGTACACAAAAGATCACGAATGGGTTAGTTTAGAAGGTGATATTGCAACAGTAGGAATTACCCATTTTGCACAAAAAGAATTAGGAGATATCGTATATGTTGAGGTGGAAACTTTGGACCAAACTTTAGAAAAAGATGAGGTTTTTGGTACAGTTGAAGCAGTGAAAACAGTTTCTGATTTGTTTCTTCCTTTATCAGGGGAAATTATTGCCTTTAATGATGCATTAGAAAGTACACCGGAAGTGGTGAATTCGGATCCTTATGGAGCCGGATGGATGATAAAAATTAAAGTTGCAAATATGGATGAAGTTGATTCGTTGCTTTCTGACGAATCATACAAAGAACTTATTGGTGCCTAAAGGACTGTATTTTTGGATTGCATTATCTTGGACTGTTGTTATCGCTTATTTTTGTCTAACGCCATCAAGTAATCTTCCAAGTATAAGTATACTCTATTTAGACAAATTTGTACACGCAAGCTTTCATTTTGTATTTACCCTATTTTGGTTTTTGTTTTTAAAAAAACAAATAAACAGTACAAATGCCATTAAACCTTTAGGTTTGTCATTTGTACTTTCTATTTTTTTTGGAATAGGAATTGAGTTAGTGCAAGGATTATGCACAACAACCAGAAGAGGAGATGTAGTTGATGTTTTGGCAAATATGACAGGTGCAATTCTAGCGGTTTGTGTCATTCTAATATTTAGTAAGTATCAGAGGTTAGATAAAATTTAGCAGATAGTATAATCCCACCTAGGTGGGATTTTTTGTACTTATACATTTCTTTGCCAAGGAAGGATTTGTTAAAAGAGGTTGCAAGTTTAAAAAGTAAATGTTTATAGTAAAAATATGTGAATTTAAAATGTATTTTTGCTGATTAGACCTTATCTTATCATAAAATTAAAAGAACAATGAATATTAAGCAATATCTGGATTCAACCTATTTGAAAACGGCAACGCAAGCTGGGCTTAGTGAAGTTGAGAATATTATTGTGGTCAAGAAAAATATTCAAGAAGCGATTGAAGAGCAATTTAAACTCATAATGATTCGCCCTGATATGGTTTCATTGGCCAATAAAATGATTACGGCGGCTAATTCAACTTTGCAAATAGGAACTGTAATTGATTTCCCTGAGGGAAAGTCAGGCCTGGAAGATAAGCTTGATGAAGCGATTCAGGCAATTAAAGATGGAGCAGATGATTTAGATTTTGTTTGTAATTACGAAGCATTTAAAGATGGTAATCTGGATTTGGTAAAAGATGAGATTTTAAAATGCACACAATTAGGTTTAGAAAATGGTAAAGTTGTAAAATGGATTATAGAAGTTGCTGCACTTGATGATAAACAAATTATACAATTGTCAGCTTTTATTAAAAACATTGTTGTTTCAAATTTTAAACAAGAATCATTTCCTAATGTTTTTGTAAAATCATCCACTGGCTTTTATAAAACAGAAAACAATTTGCCTAATGGCGCCACGATTCCTTCTATTATTATGATGCTGGAAAATGCTTCGCCACTTTCGGTTAAAGCAGCAGGAGGAGTGAGAACTTATGAGGAGGCAGTTGAGATGATTCGGTTGGGTGTAAAAAGAATAGGCACTTCGGGTGCAAAAACAATTGCTAATGGGCAAAATTCAAACTCTGAGTACTAAATTCACAAAGAAAAGCAATATGAAAAAAGGTTTGTCAACTATACTTTTGTTATTTTATTCATTTTTTATTTATTCACAAGATGTAAATAACAGTTCGTTACAATCAGATCCTTCTGCTGAGCGGTTTCCTGTTTTTCCAAACTGTGAAAACCTGCAGAGTAATGAATTAAAAACTTGTTTTTATAATAAAGTGCTGGATTTTATTTTTCAAAATTTTGAAGTCCCGGAAAATTTAATACAAGCCAATTATCAAGGTAATGTAAAAGTGCTTTTTGAAGTGGACAGTAACGGTTCTTTCAAAGTTATTTATACGGATGCCATTGATGAAAATTTAATAAAAGAAACAAAAAGGGTCTTTGCTGTATTTCCAAAAATTAAGCCTTCAACTTATAATGGAAAACCGACCTACTCTAAATATACCATTACAATTGCAATACCGTTGAAAAGTCCGGAACAGTTAGCTTCTGAAGCACTTGTTCGAGCAGAAACGGTAAAAAACGATACAAAAAAATTAACGGAACTGGATAGTATAGTTTATAAAAAATTCAGAAACCCTGAGTTTGAAAGCCATTTGAATGTTCCTTTTTCTCATAGTTATTATTCTCAATTTGATGCTTCTTTAAATCAGGTAGGCAGTAATAATCATACTGCATCCAAACCATATACTTATGCAGAGGTTTCAAAATATTATGATCTTAAAACGGTTAATGATAAGCTTAAAAAAAACACTTCTGGTTGGTGGACCAGGAAATTATGGAACGAAAGTTTGGTTGAAATTCAAGGGGAAGGCTATTGGTTTACATTAAATCCGATATTGGATTTACAAGTTGGCAAAGCATCTCAGACCGAAGCGGATTACACCTATGTAAATACACGAGGGTTAAATTTTCGTGGTGGTATTGGGAAACAAATTAATTTCACTACTACGGTTTTTGAAAGTCAGGGGCGATTTGCGGATTATTTCAATCGTTATGCGGAGTCTATAAGGCCAGCGGGTGGGAATCCTGCAATTATTCCGGGTATGGGAATTGCTAAAAATTTCAAAACGGATGCATACGATTTTCCTTTGGCGGAAGCCAATATAACTTTTGCTCCCAGTAAACATTTTGATTTGCAATTGGGTTACGGCAGGAATTTTATAGGAGATGGATACCGATCTTTATTAGAAAGTGATGGGGCGAGTCCGTATCCATATTTCAAAATCAACACGAATTTCTGGAAAATAAAATATACCAATACGTATATGTGGCTTAAAGATGTTCGCCCGGAGGTTACACTTGAAAGAACGTATGCCACAAAATTCATGGCGAACCATTATTTGAGTTGGAATGTGTCGAATAAATTTAATCTTGGTTTGTTTGAATCGGTAATTTGGACAAACACGAACGATAGAGGATTTGATGTAAATTTTGTGAATCCAATTATATTTTATCGTTCGGTTGAATTTGCTTCTTCGGCTAGAAGTGGAAATGCCGTTTTAGGGTTGACCTATAAGTACAAATGGAATAATCAGATAAATGCGTACGGACAATTTATTCTTGATGAATTTTCTCTTGGGGATGTTAAAGAAAGAGATAATAGCTGGAAAAATAAATTTGGATACCAATTAGGGGTTAAATATTACAATGCTTTTAAGGTTGATAATTTAGTATTGCAGTTAGAATACAATCATGTTCGTCCTTATGTGTATTCTCACAGCAATCCTATTACAAATTACGGACACAACAATCAAAGTGTTGGACATCAATGGGGAGGGAATTTCAAAGAATTTTTAGCGATTGCCCGTTATCATAAAGGAAGGTATTTTGGAGATGCGAAATTCACAATAGGAACTCGAGGGTTGGATTTTGATACGGTTGATGATAGTTACAATTATGGAGGAAATATTTATAAGGATTATGATGAAAATAGACCTTTTGATTCAGGAGTAAAAGTGGGGCAAGGGAATAAAACGGCCGTTTTTATAGCAGATATTCAAGGAGGATATTTGATAAATCCATCTACAAATTTAAAACTTTTTGGAAGTTATATTTACAGAAGTTTTGATCCCGAAATGAATACAGCAACCACATTTAATCAAAGTACGAATTGGTTTACATTGGGTATACGTTCCGATGTTTTTAATTGGTATTTTGATTATTAGCTTTAATTATATTTCTAAAAAATCTTTTTTATGAATTGTTTTTTGTCAAATCCCTTTTGATGAACTACTTTTGCAAAAGTTTTTACAAAGCAAATAAACATTAGCATTGAACGCAACACAAAATACCCTTTCATTAAAGTCCGTCTACATTGATTTCCGCGAGATAACTAAGGCACGTCTCGCTGTTAGCGTAGTGTTTTCGTCTATTGCAGGCTTTATGCTTGGGATTACTGATATTCATTCTTTTAGTTGGATGGTATTGTTGAAACTTGCCGTAGGAGGGTATTGTATGGTAGGGGCTTCTAATGCTTTTAATCAGGTCATTGAAAAAGATTTAGACGCATTGATGGATCGAACAAAAAATCGTCCGGTTCCGGCAGGAAGAATGTCTTCCAATACAGCTTTGATTATTGCAAGTCTTCTTACTATTATTGGAATTGTATTGTTATATACAATCAATTCTCAAACCGCCATGTTTGGTGCAATATCTATTTTTCTTTATACGAGTGTATATACGCCTTTGAAAACAATGACTTCATTGTCCGTTTTTGTTGGAGCTTTTCCTGGTGCAATTCCTTTTATGTTGGGATGGGTTGCTGCAACCGGAGAATTTGGGATAGAAGCTGGAACTTTATTTTTGATCCAGTTTTTTTGGCAGTTTCCTCATTTTTGGGCCATCGGATGGTTTTTGTATGAAGATTATGAAAAAGCTGGTTTCTTTATGTTGCCTACGGGGAAAAAGGATAAATCAACCGCTTTACAGATTATTTTATATACGGTTTGGCTTATTATAGCTTCGCTTTTACCGGCTTTGGGTTATACCGGGCAGTTGTTTATTACTCCGATAGCTGCCGTTTTAGTGTTTTTATTAGGTCTTTGGATGCTTTATTATGGAGTGCAGTTATACAAAAAGAGAAGTGCTAAAGCAGCAAGAACCTTGATGCTGGTGAGTGTTTTGTATATTACTTTGTTACAGTTAGTGTATATATTTGATAAATTTTTAAGATAGTTATGGAAATCACAATGACAACCGCAGAAGAACACAAATCTAGAACGGCAAGATCTTATAAGTTACTGTTGCTTTTTGCAATGGTGAGCATGATAATGATGTTTGCGGGACTTACTAGTGCTTATGTAGTAAGCAAATCTAGAGCCGATTGGTTGAAAGACTTTCAGTTGCCAACAGCATTTTACTTTAGCACAATAGCAATTATAGGATGTAGTGTTACTTTTCATTTAGCGAAAAAAGCGATTCAAAAAGACAACCAAAGTGCCACTACTAAGTATCTTTTGTCTACTTTAGCATTGGGAATATTGTTTGTTATTTTGCAATTTGTTGGGTTCGGACAAATAGTGGAAAACGGGTATTATTTTACCGGAAGTGAAAGTTCAATAACGATGACATTTCTGTATGTTGTTACCGTTGTACACTTGATTCACCTTGCTGGTGGGGTGATTTCTCTTCTTATTATAATTTATAATCATTTTAAACAAAAATATAATTCATCTCAAACCCTTGGAATTGAACTGGGTGCAATGTACTGGCACTTTCTTGATTTATTGTGGGTTTATTTGTTTTTATTTTTATATTTCTTTAAATAAGAAAAAAACGTAAATTTGGGAACTTTTTAACGAATAACTTTTATGGAAGCGACAGTTACTACTGCAAATAGTGAAGAGAAAACTTGGGGAGGCGGCAATGAGCCAATGAAATCAAGTTATGGTAAATTAATGATGTGGTTTTTTATCGTATCAGATGCCTTAACGTTTTCTGGATTTCTAGCGGCTTACGGATTTTCTAGATTCAAATTTATCGAAACTTGGCCTTTGGCCGATGAAGTGTTTACACACTTTCCATTTATGCATGGGGTATCTGCTCCAATGTACTATGTGGCATTGATGACTTTTATTTTGATTTTTTCATCAGTAACAATGGTTTTGGCCGTTGATGCTGGTCATCAAATGAAAAAAGATAAAGTTGTTATTTATATGTTCTTAACCATTATCGGAGGTATGATTTTCGTTGGATCTCAAGCCTGGGAATGGAAAAATTTCATAAAAGGGGAATATGGTGCAATCGAAACAAAAGGAGGTAGTTTACTTCAGTTTGTGGATAAAGAGGGGCATCGAGTAGCTCTTGCTGATTTTGCAGCCACGCGACCAGAAGAAAGAGAACAATTGACAAGAAGTAAAGGAAAATGGTTCATGTCAGAATCTTCTTTGCCTTCTTATTCAGTTGCTGAAGTTCAGGCTGGATTTAAGGCACACCCGGATCTTTTGATTAGAACAGAGGTGATCACTAAAGAAAAGCAAAAAACAATTCTTTCCAGAAAAGATTCTGAATTGAGATTGACCCAAGCCAGCTTAGTAGTTGAAGGAGCCAATTTAACTCACAATGAATACGGAAGTAAATTATTTGCTGACTTCTTTTTCTTTATAACAGGGTTTCACGGGTTTCACGTATTTTCTGGGATAATTATAAATATTATAGTATTCTTTAATGTCCTTGTAGGGACTTACGAGAAAAGAGGAAGTTACGAGATGGTCGAAAAAGTGGGGTTGTACTGGCACTTTGTCGATTTAGTTTGGGTATTTGTATTTACATTTTTCTACTTAGTTTAATTTTAGATTTATCATTATGTCACACGAACATGTTTCTAATACAAAGAGAATTTGGACCGTTTTTGGTCTGTTGTCTGTAATAACGATTGTTGAGGTAATTTTTGGGATTATTAAACCAGATGTTCTTCACATGAATAGTTTTATGGCAATGAGTTTACTAAACTGGTTGTTTATAATCTTAACACTTGTAAAAGCATATTATATTGTATGGGCCTTCATGCACATGGAAGGCGAAAAAAGTACTTTAAAAAATGCAGTTGTTTTACCAGTAATTTTTCTAGTATTATATTTGCTTTTCATTCTTTTGACTGAAGGGAATTATATTTATGAGGTTTTTAAGAATTCTACTATCAAATGGAATTTTTAACAAGATATTAATTCAAAAAAAGGGTGCGCATTGCGTGCCTTTTTTTATTTTTGTACTTTAAATAATATTAAAATAATGAAAAAAAATATCGTTCTTTTTGTCCTTTTTATTTTGCCTATTGTTGCTTATCTTTTTTTTGCTTCAGGAATAAATAGTTTTACTAAGTTACCTGTAATTACTCCTAAAGTTGCTGATTTTGGGCAATGGAAATCTCTAAATGGAGAAAAAGTTAGTTTGGATAATAAAATTACTATTTTAGGATTTTCCGGCACAGAATTATTAAAAAACAGAGGTAATTATTTCAACTTAAACGAAAAAATTTACCAAAGATATCATGATTTCCAAGACCTTCAATTTGTTGTAGTTTGTCCATTAGGAACCGAAAATGAAGCCGAAAAAATTATAGACGCTTTAGATGATTTTACCGATGTTTCTCAGTGGCATTTCCTTTTTACTACTCCTCAGGAAATTAATGCCTATTATGATCAGCTAAATTTAGTTGGAAAATTAGACAAGAACTTAGGGACTCCAAATGTCTATATCATTGATAAAGAAAGAAGCCTAAGAGGAAGAAAAGAGAAAAAAGACTACAAAGAAGGATATAATACGTTTCATTTAGCCGAGTTGAGTAATGAAATGTTAGATGATTTTAAAGTGATTCTGTATGAATATCGTGCCGCGCTCAAAAAAAATAAGAATGCCACTAAAAAACTTTAATTCTTAGAAAATATGCTTAAAAATAAATCATATATAGGGATTTCATTTATCATCCTGCTTTTTGGGATATATGCTGTGCCAAAAATAGTAGAAAGAATACAGAATAATGATGTCGTAAAAGGAGATCGTTTGGATCAGATTGGTTCAACTGCAAAGGAAGATGGAAAATTAGTGAAAATTGGTCCGGCTCCAAAGTTTGAATTGGTGAATCAGGATAATAAAAAAATTACTAATGACACGTATAAAGGAAAAGTATATGTTCTTGAGTTTTTCTTTGTCACTTGTCCTTCAATTTGTCCAAAAATGAACCAGAGTATGTTGGCTATTGAAAATAAATTTTTCGGGAATCCAAATTTCGGAATTGTTTCTATCACCATAGATCCAGTGCATGATACTCCCGAAGTTTTGAAAGCGCATGCGAAATTACTGGGTGTTAAGTCATCTAATTGGAATTTCTTGACGGGTGAAAGAGCTTATATTTTTAATTTAGCTAACAAGGGTTTTAATCTTTATGCTGGTGAAAACAGTAAAGTAAATGGCGGTTTTGAGCATTCTGGCTTGTTTGCCTTGATAGATAAAAACGGAAATATTCGTTGTAGAAAAGATAATTTTGGGAATCCGATTTTGTACTATGACGGTCTAGATAAAAAAGGAGTAAGAGATATTCAACAAGACATTAATATTTTATTAAAAGATTAAAATGAAAGATAATTCGATCGAACAAAAATATAATAAATGGATTATTATCCTTTCCATACTTATACCAGTAGCTGTTGCCATACTTTTTAAAGTAAAACTTAGGGATTTTGGTATTCATGTTGCTCCTTTGCATTTTTTGCCATCTATATATGCTGGAATTAATGGTGTTACTGCTGTTTTATTAGTCTCGGCCGTTGTGGCTATCAAAAACGGAAAAAGAACGCTTCATGAGAATCTGATGAAATCAGCAATTGGTTGCTCCATTGCTTTTTTAGTGTTGTATGTTGTGTATCACATGACAACCGATTCCTCCATATTTGGAGACATAAATCACAATGGTGAATTAGACCTTGCTGAAAAATTGAATGTGGGGAATTTAAGGTTGGTTTATTTTTTAATTTTAATCACGCATATAATTTTATCAATTGCTATTATTCCATTAGTTTTAGTGACCTATGTACGCGCTTTGGCCGCTAAATTTGATAAACATAAAAAAATTGCCAAAATTACGTTCCCAATATGGTTATATGTTGCCGTTACCGGTGTAATTGTGTATTTAATGATTTCCCCTTATTATGTTCAATAAATTAAGTAATCAGCGTTTAGTATTCAGCATTCAGTCTTCAGTGTTCAGCATGAAATATTTTCTTTTTATTTTTTGCTTTCTGTTTTTTGGAGTTGCATCGTATGCGCAATGTGCTATGTGTCGTGCTGCATTGACTAGTGAAGGAAATACTGCAAAAGCGGCAGCCGTAAATGACGGTATTGTATATTTAATGGTAATTCCTTACCTGCTTGTTGGCGGTATTGGTTATGCTGTTTATCGAATGAGAAAGAATAAAAGTTAAGCTTCAGTTTCAAATAAAAAAATCAAAAAGCACTTTGCCTGAAAGGCTCCCACCCCTTGGGGAGTGGAAGGGATGTTTACTTCAACCCGTTTACGGATACATTTACGCTTCCTTTTACTTTTATAAAAGCGATTATTGCTTGATTGGTTAATTCAATTTTTTGAAATTGAATGTCTTCCATTTTTCCGTTTACATATACGCCTGGAATTGGTGAATAATTTTTTAAATAACTCATCATGCTTTGTTTGCCTTCTTCTAAATTTGGTTTTATTGAGTAGCGACAACTCTGTTGAATTTTTCTTAAAACCAATCCTTGAGTAAGCCAGTTTGCAGTGCGCATTAATTTGTTTTTGGTGTCAAGAGCATAGTCTAATTGATCAAAAAACACTTCTTTGGTTTGTTTATCATACTGCGGGAAACCTGCTAAATAAATGATTCCGTTAACAGATCCCATTACGTCTAAAGCGATTATCATTTTGCCTTTTTTTTGCCAAATGGCTACGTTTTGTACTTTTATTTTATTGCTGCCAGAGCCAAATTCCTGCCCATAAAAATTCTTGGTCATTATTTTTGAAGCCTCTTGATACGTTGAAACGGCAACTATAGTAGCGTTTATTTCCTCGTGGATTTTAGTGACAGATTTCAAAATGATTTTTGTCGCATCAAATTTGGATTCCGGTTTACTTCCTATTAAAGTTTCCATGTTGCATTTCATTCCCATTTCTAGCAGGAACGTATCGTTTTTCAATTTGGCGGTAGTAGAATAAATTTCAATGGGAACAATCCGAAGCCAACTTAGGTAAACGTCAATCAGTAGAAAAGGCGTGCAAACCTTTTCTAAAGCTTTCAAAACGTTAGGTTTAAAATCCATTGATTTTTCAATTGCACTGTCAATCTTCTTTTCAATTTTTGATTTAAAAAGTTTAACACCTGGTTTAATTAGATAAGTTACGGGTAGATTTTTACCAAAAACGGTCATCGTAGGACTTTCATTCCAATTTAATGATTTTAGCTCTGTAGTTGTATTTAGCTTCCAATTGGTCAAACTGACATCGCTTAGCAAAGTCACTACGCCGTTTAGATTGAATTCTCTGGTATCGTAAAGTGAAATGCCAAGTTTTTTTGTGCCAATTCTATATTTTACGATAACTTTTAATGGTAAAATTGTTTTTATTCTTTCTCCGGAAAGCCCATGGTCGTTCACGATAGTAATGGGTGCCAGTTTCCAAACTTTCATTTCAATATCATCGTCTTCAATGTTGTTGTCTTCATAAATCAAACCATTCAATAATGCGTTAGTTTGGTTCTCAATGTCCTTCAGTTTTACACTAATGGGCAAATTAATAAAGGAAGGCACATTTTCGTAAACTAAAGGAATGGCATCGTCAGGTTCCGGTTTTAGGGTCGCTATTTTTTGGGAGGTAGAACAGCCAGAAATCAATATGATAAATAGAACAACAAGCAGTATTGAAAAGAATTTCAGCATTTTATTTTAGTTTGAAGCAACAAAATTAAGAAAACAATTATATTTTAGGGTTAAACTGTAACATTTTCATAGCTATTATGTCTTATTGTTATATTATCTTAAAAATTAACAGAATCAGCATTGAATTTAAAAGCGAATTTATAGCTTTTTATAAAATTTAAATTAAAAATTAATGCCTAATAAATTGATTGTAAAATGAATAAGTTAATCCTTAAAAAGATAATTAGTTTTTAAAAAATTTTAAATTTGTGCAGTACCTTTGCTGCGCTTTTATCAAATGAATATGAAAAAAAAGAGTTGCATAAGTTTCGTTTTTATTGTTTTGTTTGGGCTGTCAGCTCAAGCGCAATCTAAAAAGTGGACCTTGGAAGAATGCGTAAATTATGCGGTGCAAAATAATATTTCCATCAAGCAAACCGAATTAGATTCTAAAACGGCAATGATTGATAAAAAAGGAGCTGTAGGTAATTTTTTGCCCTCGGTTAATGCTAATGCTTCTCACTCTTGGAATATTGGTTTAAATCAGGATATTACCACAGGACTTTTAAGAAATCAAACCTCGCAGTTTACTTCAGCAGGTGCAAGTGTGGGTATTGATATTTATAAAGGAATGCAAAACCAAAACACACTGCGAAGAGCCAATCTTTCAATAGTTGCTGCGAAATATCAGTTGTTAAAAATGAAAGAAGACGTCGCGTTAAATGTTGCGAACGCTTTTTTGCAAATCCTTTTTAATAAAGAAAATCTAAAAGTGCAACAGGAACAAAAGGCGTTTAATGAAAAGCAATACACCCGTTCTGAAGAATTGGTAAAAGCGGGATCCATTCCTCGTGGGGATTTATTGGATATAAAAGCTACTGTAGCGTCCAATAATCAAAGTGTTATTGCTGCAGATAATGCGCTGTTGATTTCTAAATTAAGTTTAGCGCAATTATTACAGTTAAAAGACTTTGAAAATTTTGATGTGATTGATGATACTTCAATTAAAGACGAAAATAATATTTTGGCCCAAACTCCTACAGCTATTTATGATAAGGCCAAGGAAAGCAGAACGGAATTAAAAATTGCCCAAACTAATTTAGAAATCGCTCAAAAAAATGTGGCTATTGCAAAAGGTGGTTTTCAGCCTACATTGCAAGCATTTTATAATTTTAACACTAGAGCTGGATATTCTGATAGAATTGTTGGTTTTGGTCCAGATACGAATAAGCCAACTTCAATTGTTGGTTATGTTGATGGAACGAATCAAAATGTATTGCAACCTAATTATACGCCAATTTCAGGAAAGGCATTGCCTGTTTTTGATCAATTTAGCGATAATAAAGGGCAATCTTTTGGAGCACAGTTATCGATTCCTATATTTAACGGGTTTTCAGTAAGAAATAATGTGGAGCGTTCTAAAGTAAGTTTAGAGAGATCAAAAATCGCATTAGAACAACAGGATTTAGATTTGCAAAGAAATGTGTATACCGCATTTACGGATGCAAAAGGAGCTTTGAATGCGCATGAATCTTCCATTGTGGCATTAGAGTCCAGACAGGAATCCTATAATTATGCTAAAGAAAAATATGCTGTTGGTTTAATGAATTCATTTGATTTTAACCAATCGCAAACCTTATTGTCAAATGCGCAATCTGAAGTTATTAGAACCAAATACGATTATATTTTTAAAATTAAAATACTGGAATTCTATTTTGGAATTCCAATTATCAAAAACTAATTTAACATGTCAAAAAAAACAATTTATATCTTAATTGGTAGCGTCGTAGTAATTATAGCATTATTGGTTGTACTTTCAAAAACGGGAGTTATTGGTAATAAAGATAAGGGAAAAGAGGTAGAAATAACCAAAGTGGATTCGTCAACAATCATCGAAACTGTTTCGGCTACAGGGAAAATTCAACCTGAAATAGAAGTAAAAATATCTTCAATGGTTTCCGGAGAAATTATTTCATTGCCTGTAAAAGAAGGACAAGTAGTGAAAAAAGGAGATTTACTGGTAAAAATCAATCCAGATTTATATACATCTGGTTTAAATAGAACAGTCGCCAATTTATCAGGAACTAAAGCTGGATTAAGTCAGGCGGATGCCTCTTTTAAAGAAGCCAAATCAAGTTACGACAGAAACAAAACTTTGTTTGAAAAGGGAATTATATCCAAATCAGATTGGGACAAAGCAATCGCTTCTTTTGAAGTGGCCAAAGCATCAAAACAAACTGCTTACTATAATGTTCAAAGCGCTTCAGCTTCTGTAAATGAAGCCAAAGACAATCTTGGACGTACCATTATTTATGCTCCCGCAGATGGGACGATATCTATGCTTAATGTTGAATTAGGGGAACGTGTTCTAGGAACGCAACAAATGGCAGGAACCGAAATAATGAGAGTGGCCAACTTGAATAATATGGAAGTTGAAGTAGATGTGAATGAAAATGATATTGTAAAAATAAAAGTCGGCGACGAAGCGAAAGTGGAAGTTGATGCTTATTTGAAAAAACAGTTTAAAGGAATTGTTACGAGTATTTCTAATTCGGCAAGTTCTTCTTTAACGGCTGATCAGGTGACTAATTTTAAAGTAAAAGTTAGAATACTTAAGGAATCATATCAAGATTTATTAGAAGGCAGACCATTGACTTATTCTCCTTTTAGACCAGGAATGACAGCGACTGTTGATATAATTACCAAAACAAAAAATAATGTTTTGTCCGTGCCAATCAGTTCAGTGGTCGTAAAATCAGATACTGCTGCGGTAGTTATAAGTAAAATGCCAGATTCTAAAACAGAAGTCAAAGATGCAACTCCTAAAAGTGATAAAAAATTTGAATGTGTTTTTGTAAAAGTAGGGGACAAAGCAAAAATCAGAATCATAAAAACGGGTATTCAAGACGATACGAATATTGAAGTTTTAACCGGTCTTAAAAAAGGAGATGTTATCATAACAGGTCCTTATACGACGGTGTCAAAGGATTTGAATTCTGGTGATAAAGTGACTTTGAAAACAGATAAAGACAAGGAGAAGAAGTAATTTTTTTTGTAAATTTTAGAATGCAAAGCTAAAATTCCAAGTTTTATAACCAGATTTGTAGTGTGATTTAGTTTGTCATAAAATAAATTACCCAAGTTTGTCATTCCGACAAAGGAGGAATATCATCATGTGATTCCTCCTTTGTCGGAATGACACTTTTTGGAAAAATAGAAACAAAAACAATTATGATTTTTGGAATTATTGCAGGCTTTATAATATATTTGTTTCTTCCAATAATTGGTTTAATTTGTTTTTTTAAAATTAAAAACAAAATGATTGTTGAAGGAATTAAAAATCAACCGATACTCGAAATATTTGTGCATTTCGTTACCTATGGTGGATTATTACTTGTGGTGCTGACATCATTGTTTTTGAAATGGTCTGTATTGGCTTCGCTTGGAACTTTCTATTTAATTATTGGAGCTCCAATTATCATGGGGATTGTAATATATAAGCAGGCAAAAAACAAAGAATTATCAAAATATCACTATTGGACTTACAACCTTAGTGTTTTGTATTTTTTAACAGCACCATTAACCTTTTTGGGCCTCTTTTTACTTGATTGAAAATAACTTTAAACTTTAAACTATTTTGTCCTACATACTCAACATCGAAACCGCTACTAAAAACTGTTCTGTTGCTCTCGCAAGAGAAGGAAAAACAATTCTATGCAAAGAAATTGCCGAAGAAGGGTATTCCCATGCCGAACGCTTGCATGTTTTTATTGAAGAAATCATAGCAGAAGCAGGAATTACAGTCAATGATTTAGTTGCGATCGCAGTAAGTCAAGGACCCGGCTCATATACTGGATTGAGAATTGGAGTTTCGGCAGCAAAAGGGCTCAGTTATGCTTTAGATATTCCATTAATTGCAGTTGATACTTTGAAAACGTTAGCTTCCCAGGCAGTTGTTTCAAATGGTTTAATTATTCCAATGATTGATGCCAGAAGAATGGAAGTTTACAGTGCCATATTCACTCCAAATTTAGAGCGCAAACGAGCAATTTTGGCTGAAATAATCACGGAAGATTCCTTTAATGATATAGAGGAAACGGTTTATTTTGTGGGTGATTGTTCCGAGAAATGCAAAACGGTTTTGACTAAAGAAAATTTTATTTTCTTAGATGAAATCAAGTATCCGTCTGCAAAGGAAATGAGTTTGCTGAGTTTTGAAAAATACAAAACAGGCGACACTGCAGATGTCGCTTATTTTGAACCGTATTATTTAAAAGATTTTATGATTACCACTTCAAAAAAATAAATTGTTCGGGATTATATTTTCGAAAATTCTTTTGCATAAGGCTGAACAACAATTCCGGCTGCATCAAATGCCAGTTTGCAATTTTCTAAAGTATCAGAGAAAATGGCGCCAAAATCTTCATTATTTGCCCAAGGTCTTACCGCAAGTTGGATAGCGTTATCCGTTAGGTTTTTTACGGAAACTTCAGCTATGGGTGTTTTAAGTATTTTTGGATTGTTGTTTAAAACGGTTGTAATGATGTCTTTTGCTTTTTTGATATCAGTGTCGTAGGAAATGGCGATTGTTAAGTCAGCTCTTCTGAATCCTTGCAACGAGTAATTGATGATAGTGCCGTTTGATAAAGATCCGTTTGGAACAAAAATGGTTTGGTTGTTGGCATTAATTAATTTGGTAACAAATATTTGAATTTCGCTTACTGTTCCAACAACGCCTTGCGCCTCTATTGTATGACCAACTTTAAATGGTTTAAAGAGAATAATTAACATCCCTCCCGCAAAATTTGATAACGAACCTTGAAGCGATAAGCCTACGGCAAGTCCCATTGCTCCAAGAATAGCGACAAAGGAAGATGTTTCTATTCCCAGATTTGAGATAAAAGTTATAAATAATAAAACCCTTAAAACCCAAAGCAGAATATCCGAAAGAAATTTAGTCAGCGTAGGGTCTAAATCTCTTTTTATCATCATGCTCCTAATGAATCTGTTGATAAGGCGAATGGTGTAAAGTCCTGCAAAGAGAATGAGAAATGCAGCTATTAATTTTGGGGAATAATCAATTAATACTTTAACAAAAGTACGGGCATAATCAGTAAGTTGATTAGGATCTAAGTTCATTTTTTTTAATAATAAAAAACCCTCTCATAGGAGAAGGTTCAGTTTCAGTGGCAAAAATACAAATTAATTATTTTTTTAATAGCTAATCTGCGTCTTCTTCTATTTTATTTATGGTTTTTTTGGCAATTTCTGCAGCTTCTGAATTGGCATCATTTACAAATTCGCTTGTTTTTTCAGAAATAGTTTCCGCGGTTTCTGAAGCAATAGCTTTAGATTCATCCACTATATCTTCAACTTTGTTTTTTGCAACGTCAGTAGTTTCTGAAGCAGTTGTTTTAGATTCATCTACCATACCTTCAACTTTGTCTTTTGCAACGTCAGCAGTTTCAGAAGCAGTTGTTTTAGATTCATCTACTATACCTTCAACTTTCTCTTTTGCAACGTCAGCAGTTTCAGAAGCAATTGTTTTGGATTCATCCACTACATCTTCAACTTTGTCTTTTGCAACGTCAAGGTTTTCTTTTGCACTTCCCGTCATTTTCGCAAAAGCATCTCCAGCTTTATCTGAATATTCGCTTACCACTTCCTTCGTTTTATCAGCGTATACCTCTGCTTTCTCTATAATTGGTGCTGCAGTTTCTTTTACTTTTTCTATTGTATCATGAGTAAATGATTCGGCTTTTTCAAAGTAAGGTGTTGCCGTTTCTTTTGCTTTTTCAATTGTTTCCTCTGCAAAAGTCTCTGCTTTTTCAAGATAAGGTGCTGCTTTTTCTTTTGCCTGGTCGTAAGTCGTTTCGGCTTTGTCGACCAATTCACCAGCTGTTTCTTTGGCTGAGCCAAATAAATTCTTTAAAAATGATAATACTCCCATGATATATTTATTTGATTAGTCTTACAATATTAAGCAATTTTTTTTAAGATTGTTCTAATGTATCGTTAATAGTTTGCTGAAAATCAGTGTTTGGTGTTAAACAGCTTTTGTTTTTAACATAGGTAAAATAATATTTCTTCATCTTTATAATTCTCAGTTGAAAAGGGCGATCTGAATTTTTTGGGTTGTAGCCAATCACAGAATTCCAAGCTTTCCAATGAACTGGATTGTTGATCTGTTGTAATAGATAAGGATTAGTTTCTTCTGAAGGTAGGTTTTTTTTTAGCCCCGCTAGCAGTGGAAATCCTTTGCAGTCCTGAACTTGTTCAGGGCTGGAAAGATTGAAACGAATAGCGGGAATAGCTCCTAAACTATATAAAAAAAAGCGTCTCGAATGAAACGCCTAAATTTTTTATTAAAATTAATCTATTCGAGTTCGAATGTCAATTTTAAATTTACTCTGTATTCTGTAATCTTACCATCTTTTACGGCTGCACTGTGGTCTTTAATATATGCTGATCGTATGTTTTTTAACGATGTAGCCGCTTTGGCAACTCCTTTTCGAGCTGCATCTTCCCAACTAATTTCTGAATTGGAAAGTACTTCAATTACTTTTAATACTGACATGATTTCTAGGTGTTAAATTAGATATTAAATGTACCAAATTTTTTAAAATTTTAATTTAAAATTGGCTGTTTTTTAATTTAATATTAACATTGTCAGTTGGTTGTGTTTTTATGCATTGACTGCTTCCACTTTGATGTTTTCATCATTAAGCATGCTTTTCAGCATATTTTCTATACCGCTTTTTAGTGTAAATGTTGATGAAGGGCAACCGCTGCAAGCACCTTGAAGTATTACTTTTACGGTTTTGTCAGTTTCGTTATACGAATCGAATGCGATATTTCCACCGTCAGCCTGTACGGCAGGTTTTACATACTCGTCCAGGATGTTGATGATTTGTTGTGAGGTCACATCCAGATTATCAAACTCTATTGCTTTAGTATCTTCTTTTGCTGTGACTGCTTGAATGAAATTTTCATCTAGAACTGTTCCTCCGTTCTCAATATATTGTTTAATGAAACTTCTTAATTCTAATGTTATTTCCTGCCATTCATTTATTTCATATTTAGTTACCGAGATATAATTTTCATCGATAAAAACTTCTTTCACATAAGGGAATTTGAATAATTCTTTTGCCAATGGTGATGCACCTGTTTGATCAATGTTTTTGAATTCGATAGCGTTTTTGGTCAACATTCTGCTAACCACAAATTTTAAAGCTGCCGGATTAGGAGTTGTTTCTCCGTAAACAGTTATTGGCTGTTTTTTTGTTTTATGTTCTTCTATATTGATGATTATCCCACCATTATTTACATATGTGTCTATTTGCTCCGAAACGGCATCCTTAACGTCTTCCCATTCCACAATGCTGTATTTTTCAATTGCAATAAAATTTCCGGAGATGTAAATTGTTTTTACAAATGGCAAGTAAAATAATTGTTGCGCAAGGGGAGAATCTTTAGCTTCATCTATGTTTTTGAATTCAAAACTTTCGTTTTGAGTGATGAAATCTTGGAATTCAAATTTAAGTATGGTAGGGTTTTGTGTTTCTTTTATGCTAACTTTTGTCATGATCTTTGTAAATTTCTACAAATTTAGTGAAGATATTTTCCACGAATCGCTATATTTGAATATTAATAAAATAAATTAACATTAATTTAGTTATCTAGCTAATTATTGTTAATTTTATTGGTTAGACAATCTTTTATATAATTGTATTTCAATGTATAACAAAATTAGACTTTTAGCACTCCTGTTTTTTATATCACACTATTCTTTTTCACAAGAAGGTGTAGCTGTTTATTCGGATTATTTGTCAGATAATTATTATTTGATTCATCCATCAATGGCTGGTGCTGCAAATTGTGCTAAAATTAGGCTAACTGCACGTAAACAATGGTTTGGTCAGGAAGATGCTCCGGAACTTCAAACACTAAGTCTTAATGGAAAAGTAAGTGAAAAAGCAGGAGCAGGGATTATTCTTTTTAATGATAAAAATGGATATCATTCTCAAAAAGGGGTTAAGCTTACCTATGCCTATCATCTTATGTTTTCAAGAGATGAAATAGATTTGAATCAATTGTCTTTTGGAATTAGCGCAGGTTTAATCCAAAGCCAATTAGACGAAACAGCGTTTATGCAATCGGGAGATTGGGATCCTATTATCGATGGAACCATAGTACAAAAAGATTCCTATTTCAATGCTGATTTCGGGGCTTCCTATAATTATTTAGACTTTTATGTTCATGGTACGGTTAAGAATGCAATTGAAACGAGGAGAGATATCTACACAGAATATGAAAGCGATAATTTAAGAAAATTTTTATTGAGTTCGGGTTATGTTTTTGGAGATAAAGACAAAATATTATGGGAACCATCAATTTTATTTCAATTGGTCGATAAGACTAAAGAGAAATCAATTGATCTTAATATGAAAGCCTACAAAGATTTTGATTTTGGAAAGCTATGGGGAGGCTTGTCTTATCGTAGAAGTTTTGATAGTGCTGAATATACAGATGGTTCCGGAGTTTCTAAACAGAGGCTTCAATATTTCACTCCAATTGTTGGGGTAAATTTCAATAATTTCATGTTTGCCTATACTTATTCACATGTTTCAGGCGCTATGAAATTTGATAACGGTGGCTATCACCAAATTACTTTGGGAATCAATTTATTTTGCAAACCTGAAAAATACGAATGTTATTGTCCTGCAATAAATTAATTTTATTTTATATCCATGTTAATTAAATCTGTAAACGGAAAATCTCCTTCTATACCGGAAGATTGTTATGTAGCCGAGAATGCTACTATTGTTGGTGACGTTAGTTTTGGTTCTTTTTGTAGTGTTTGGTTTAATGCTGTAATAAGAGGCGATGTAAATTTCATCAAAATAGGCAATAAAGTTAATATACAGGATGGTGCCGTTATTCATTGTACCTATAAAAAGCACCCAACAATTATAGGGAATAATGTTTCAATTGGCCACAATGCCATTGTACATGGTTGTACGGTTCATGACAACGTATTAATTGGAATGGGAGCAATTGTTATGGATAATTGTATTATTGAAAGCAATTCTATTGTTGCCGCCGGAGCTGTAATTACTCAAAATACGGTTGTTGCTTCAGGGTCTATTTGGGCCGGTGTTCCTGCCAAAAAGGTAAAAGACATCGACCAATCTGATTTTGCAGGGGAAATTGAACGTATATCCAATAATTACGTAATGTACTCCAGTTGGTTCAAGGAAGAAGTTTAACAAACCGAATTTATTAAAAATCAATTTTTTCTAAGGTGTATTTATTCTCTAAAATTTCAGCTAATACTTTTGAATCGGTATTAGTATAGAAAATCGGCTCCCCTTTTTCGGCCGAAGAAAAGCCTGTTTTTTCCCTTAATATTTTTTGGGTTTGTTTGGCAACGGCCTCTCCGGAATCAATAATTTGGATATGTGTTGGAAGTATTTTTTTTATTTGGGGAATAAGATAAGGGTAATGGCTACAGCCCAATACTAAATAATCGATATTAGCTTCAATCATCGGAGTAAGATAGGAGCGAAGCAATTTTGCCATTTCAGGTGAATTGATTCCTCCCTGTTCTATTAACTGAACCAATCCATGACCTATCTGTTCAATTATTTTGGTATCTTGATACTTCTCGGTGGTTTTGTTAAAAAGGGCACTGTTTAGCGTTCCTTGTGTGGCAAGAATTCCTATAATTTGTGTTTTCGAATGTGAAACGGCTGGCTTTATTGCCGGTTCTATTCCAATAAAAGGAACATCGTACTTTTCTCTCAATTCCTCTATTGCATTTGTAGTTGCGGTGTTGCAAGCCACTACTATCAATTTGCATTTCATGTTGAGAAGGAATTCAGTGTTTTTCATGCTTAGTGCAATAATCTCCTCTTTTGATTTCTGACCATAAGGAGCATTTTTGCTGTCGGCTAGGTATATTGTTTTTTCATTGGGAAGTAAATGATGTATTTCCTTCCAAATTGAAGTTCCTCCAATTCCTGAATCGAAAATACCTATTGGATTATTGTTGCTGTTCATAAAACAAAGTTAAGAGCTAAGATTTAAATATCCTAAAATTTATTTTGACAAAAAAAACTGCTCAATCCCAAATTTTGGGTGAGCAGTTTTGTAAACTAATTGCGTATTTTTTAGAAACCTAAATCTTTTTTCACATCAGCAGTCAAGTTTGGACCATCAGCTAATAAAAGTGTAGAGCCATCTAATACATATTGAAAACCTTTTGCTTTACCTACTTTCTGGATAGAAGTTCTTACTTTGTCCATTAATGGTTTAACGATATCTGATTCTTTTTGTTGCAATTCTTTTTGAGCATTGTCTCTGAAATCAACAATTCTTTTCTGCATATCTTGAACTTCTTTTGAACGTTCTCCATTAACTGCTTCAGTTACTGTTGCAGATTCTGCATCGTATTTTTTTAATTTTGTTTGGTATTCCTCAACCATTTTTTTATAATTCGCATCATAAGTACCACTCAATTTTTCCAATTGTTTTTGAGCGTCAATCATAGCTGGCATTTTAGACATAATTTCACTTACATCAACATGTGCTGTTTTTGCTTGTGCATTAATTGTTTGATTTGCGCCAAAGAATAGTATAGCGGCAATTAGTAAAGTTTTAATTTGTTTCATCGTTTTTAAAATATTTAATATTAATTTTTGTTTGTATTTTCTTTTAATTTTTCAGCGTTGGCTTTTTTCACCGCTTCTCTGTCTTCCAGTATTTTTTTCTTTTTTTCCTCTAACGCTTTTTTACGATCTTCGATTACTTTTTTACGTTGTTCTAAAACCGTTGCTCTTTCGTCAGCTTGTTTAATTTTGGCATCCTCAATAACTTTTTTTGAAGCTAATTTAGTGGAGTCATTTGCAACTTCGGTTGTTTTTGTTTCCTCTGTTTTTGATGAGGCAGAAACCGTGCCATTTTTTTTAGATTCTCTTTCGGATATAAGTTGTTTTCTTCTATCGTCAAATTCTTTTTTCTTTTGTTCTTGAAGCAATTTTCGATCAGCAATAACCTGATCTCTTGCTGCTTTTTTTTCATCTAAAGCTTTCTTTCTATCGGCTAAAACTGGATTTTCATCCAGTGCATCTTCTTTATTTTCTTTCGTTTCTTGATCCTTAAGCTGTTTTTTTGTTAACTGCTCTCTTTTTTCAGTACGATTCAGTACCCGTAAAACCTGCTCGCTGATGTCAAACCTTTTGGCTGTGAAAAGCATTGTCAAATCAGAAGATTTATCAAAAATAAAATCATATTTCTTTGCTTCAGCAATGTCCTGAATGGCAGTAAATACTTGGTCTTGTATTGGCTTTGACAAAACTAATTTTTGTTGAATTAAATCTCCATTTGGCCCAAATCTTTTCTGCTGATACTCTATTATTTCATTTTCAAGAAACTTGATTTCAGTTTCCCTTTCTTCAATGAGTTCTTTTGTTAACAAAGCTTTTTCTGCCTTTAGCGCCTCTTTAACTTTATTGACTTCTATCTTTTTCACCTCAATTTCCTGCTTCCATTTTTGGGCCTTTTGATCTAATTGGCTCTTCGCTTCCGTATAATCGGTTACATTTTGTAAAATATACTCCATATCAATGTAGCCGATTTTGGTACCTCTGGTTTGCCCATTCATTGTGCTTAGTACAATAAAGGCTAAAAATGGAAATAAAAATTGTTTTCTCATAACGGTGATGTATTAGAAAATTCTATGTCATTTTTAAAATTGTTGTCCAATTATAAAGTGTGTTTCCCATCCATTAGGTTTCGCTGTTCCTGGTAAAGCATCAAAGCCATATCCAAAATCAATACCTAATAATCCAAAGGCTGGCATAAATACACGTAATCCAACGCCAGCAGAACGACTTAATGCAAACGGATTATAATTTTTGAAATCTTTATAAGAAGAACCCGCTTCCAAGAAAGTCAAGGCATAAATTGATGCTGATGATTTTAAAGTTATAGGATAACGCATTTCTAATGAAAATTTATTATAAACTGTTGCTCCAATTTGTTCTCCTGTATCGTTTACCGGTGTCAATGAATTGTTTGGATAACCTCTTAATTGGATGTTTTCTCTTCCGTCCATCGCGAAATTCGCTAATCCATCACCACCTAAATAGAATCTTTCAAACGGTACAACACCTCTATCTTGGTTGTATGCCCCAAGGAATCCAAATTCAGTTAGTGTTCGAAGTACTAATTTACCATAAATTTTTGTGTACCAATCCGCTTTGAACTTTATTTTGTAATATTCTAACCAATTAAATTTCTTTTGGTCAACTAGTGCAGGGTCAGCAGCGGCATCTTGATAGTTGAAAACCTTATTTCCGGCTGCGTCTATATAGTCACCTATTTTAACAGTATTTCCGTTTGCATCAGGTGCATTTGATCGGTCAATGGTGTTTTTTAATTTATATTCTTCTTTGTCGCCCAATGTAGCATAATCAATTCCATTCATCAAAGAGTAAGGAGGCGTCACTTTCGCCGAAATACTAAATTCTGAACCATACATAGGGAAAATTGGGTTAGTTCCTTTGTTACTTCTTGTTAATCCTATCGTGTAAGCTAAGTTTCTGGATGTTCCATTTCCAAAAGTAAATAATCCAGTATTGTAATTATTTAAATCATAATGTTGGTAACTTACAGATTGAGACAATACAAAGAAATCATCTGGTTCAGTCAGTCTTTTTGCTAATCCTACGGACAATGTTAGAATATTAAAACTTTTAGTTTTGTCAACTCTTTGTGTAACAAAGTTATTTAAAAACTGTTTGCTGTACGATAAAGACGTGCTAAATTGTACTGGTTTTTTTTGTCCAAACCAAGGTTCAGAAAACGAGACACTGTACGTTTGAAAAAAGGTACTGGCTTGTAATCGTAAGGAAACTTTTTGCCCGTCACCCATAGGTAATGGTTTGTATGCTTCTTTATTCAAAAGGTTTCTTGCAGAAAAATTGTTAAATGACAATCCTAATGTACCTATGAAACCTCCACCACCGTAACCACCTTGAAGTTCTATTTGACTTGAACCTTTTTCTACAAGTTTATATTCTATATCAACTGTTCCGGCTCCAGAATCTACATTTTTAAATACAGGTTCAATAGCTTCCGGATCAAAGAATCCCAATTGTCCTATTTCTCGAACAGTTCTTACCGTTTCTTCTTTACTGTATTTTTCTCCCGGTTTAGTTCTTAATTCGCGGTAAATTACACGGTCATTTGTTTTGTCATTTCCTACAACCGTTATTTTGTTGAAATACGCTAATGGACCTTCGGTAACTCTAATCTCAAAATCGATAGTGTCGTTTGCGGTTTTTACCTCTACAGCGTTAATATTGGAAAATAAATAACCGTTATTTTGGTATAAATTGGTAATGTCCTCACCGTCTGGTTTAGATTTATCTGCAATTCTTTTTTCAAGAAGTACTCCGTTATAGGTTTCTCCTTTTTTAACACCTAATATTCTACCCAATAATTGATCTGAATAGACCGTGTTTCCTAAAAATTTAATGTTCCCAAAATAGTATTTGTTTCCCTCTTCAACATTTATTTTAATTGCTAACGCATTTTTATCTTTATTATAAGTAACCGAGTCCGAGAGTATTCTGGCATCACGATATCCTTTTTCTTTATAAGCGGCGATTACTTTTTCTAAATCGGTTTTGTATTTTGCCTGTACAAATTTAGATGCTTTTAAAACATGTAAAAGACTCTTTTGTTTGGTGTCTTTCATTGCTTTACGCAAATTCTTGTCAGATAGTTTGTCATTTCCTACAAAATCAATACTGTGAATTTTTACTTTATCCCCTTTATCAATAGTAACAAGCATGTTTACTTGATTTACAGTTGACGTATCTTTTATGGTAGTGATATTTACTTTAGTATTGTAATATCCATCTTTTTTGTATTTACTTTCGATGTAGTTTTTAGTGGTGGTAATTAAATTTTCATTTACTATTTTACCTTTAGTAAGACTGTTATCTTTTATTAAACCTTCCGTTTTATTTTTCTTAACTCCTACAAACTTAACTTCATTTAACTTTGGCAATTCTACTAAGTTTAAATCAAGGTAAATACTATCGTTTTGTATTTTATTTATGTAAAATGAAATTTCATCAAAAAGACCTAGTTTTCCAAGTTTTTTAATAGCGCTGCTTATTTCTTCGCCCGGAATGGTTATTTCCTGTCCTTTTTGAAGTCCTGCAAAAGTTATTACGGTCTGATTGTTAAAACTTATTTTACCAACAACTGCAACATCTGCTAGAATATATTTTTTTCCTTGGTCAAAAGGTACTCGATCTTGAGCTTTAATTTGGGTAAAACTTCCAAAAACTAATAAGGTAAGGGCTATTCCTATTTTTTTATGTAACACTAAAAAATTATTTAATTTGTTCACTTGTTTTTCCAAATCTACGTTCTCTTTTTTGATAACTAATAATAGCCTCATATAAATCTTGTTCTTTAAAGTCTGGCCACAATATATCAGTAAAATATAATTCTGCGTAGGCAATTTGCCACAGCAAAAAATTACTTATTCTATGTTCTCCGCTTGTTCGTATTAATAAATCTACATCCGGTAAATTTTGCGTGTAAAGATGCTCATTTATAATTGAATCATCAATAGTGTCTATTGAAATTATATTATTTTTAACTTTACTGCAAATGTTTTTTACAGCACTGACTATTTCTTCTCTGGATCCGTAGCTTAACGCCAGTGTTAATGTCATTTTTGTGTTGTCCTTTGTTTTATTTATCACATCAAGAAGCTCCTTTTGAGCAGATTTTGGTAATTTTTCCAAATTGCCAATAGCATTCAGTTTGATGTTGTTTTTTTGCAGTGTTACAAGTTCTTTTTTTAATGAATTGATCAGTACTTTCATTAAAGTTTCGACCTCTAGTTTTGGTCTGTTCCAGTTTTCAGATGAAAAAGCATATAAAGTAAGAAATTCAATTCCTAATTTAGCGCTAGCTTCGATGATTACTTTAACCGATTTTGTTCCACTTTGATGTCCCAAAGACCTCAAAAGGCCTTGTTGTTTTGCCCAACGGCCATTACCATCCATAATGATGGCTAAATGTTTGGGTAATTTGGTTGCGTCAATTGTATTTAATATATCCATTTTTTTATTCTACACAATAACAAGGTTTGTTTCCAAAAGTATATGTTAAGGTAAGTCCCGAGAAAACATACCAGTCATTATTGTTTATGTTGCCAAATTGTAAGTTTTGTAAGTTTTCATTCTTGGGATTGCTTCCGTCTATATCATCTGCATAGGTATATCTGGCACCCACTTCCAATCCTAAAACAAAATTAGATGTAATATTTGATTTTATACCTAAAATCATAGGTATCGCTATAGTTCCGTGATTAGCATCTGATCTTGCTGTTCCACCTACAAAAAATAAACCATCGTATCGAACATAGCTTAAACCAGAGTATACATAAGGTGTAATTTTGGGACGTAGTTCATGCAAATTAAAATCAAAAAAATTAAATTCGAGACCAGCAGAGAACTCTTTGATGCTGTTTTCAAAACGATAACCTCTCTGATTTCTACCAGCTTCTTCAGAATTTAGATCGTTTGCTGTAATTTTTGATTGTGTATATGAAAATCGATAGGAATGTCTTGGACTTTTATTCCATTTATAGAGCAATCCGATGGCAGGTTCATTGGGTGATATGTAAGAAGTAGAACCTACATCACCTATAAAGTTGATTCCGCCAACAAAAACACCAATCTCATGAATTTGAGCTTGTAATGCCATGAAAGGGAATAGCAATAGAAAAAAGTTAAAAATCCGGTTCATTTAATTAAAAATTGCGTGCAAATATAATAATTATCAATATGATTCAATACCTATTTAGTTAATTGTATGTTTTTTATAAAAACAAAGATAAATTGGTATTTTATTAATCCAAACGTAAAAAAGTTATGGAATCGTATAGGATTAATTATAAATGCTTTAATTCCTTTTGTCTTCTCCCCAAAGTAATTTGGTACGTAGGGTTTTTAAAAATGTTTCTTCGGGAATTTCTACCATGTTTATTTGAAAGGGAGTTTTCTTGATAGTTAGAATCGATTCGTTTTTCACTGATGTAATTCTGGAGTCTAAAGAAACGAGATAATTTTCCTCTCTACCGGTAATTTTTAATCGGATTTCAGTTTCATCTGGAACAACAAGCGGTCTTGCGTTCAGATTATGAGGAGCTATAGGTGTGATAACTAAACTTTTTACATCGGGGGTAAGTATGGGACCGCCACAACTCAAAGAATATCCCGTTGAACCCGTTGGTGTGGAAATAATCAAACCATCTGCCCAATAGGAATTTAAAAATTCATCATTCAGATAGGTATCTATTGTGATCATCGAGGTCGTGTCTTTTCTGCTGACAGTGATTTCATTCATTGCAAAATTAATATCCTGAATGGATTCATTATTTGGGGAACACGATAAACTCAGCAACGTTCTTTTTGAAAGGGTGTATTTTTTTTCAATTACAAATTGCATAAACGCTGCAATATTTTCTTTTTGCACCGTGGCTAAAAAACCCAAGCGGCCAGCATTTATGCCTAATATCGGCACACCAGAATCTCGAACTAAAGTAGCGGCTCTTAAAATAGTTCCGTCTCCGCCAATGCTGATCAGCATATCAAAACTTTGGTCTAATTCTGTATGAGATTCAAAAGTTTTGTATACTTTTCGAACAATGTTTTTTTTGTAAAGTATTTTCAAAAATTCAGAATCAATAACCATTTCTACCTTATTGGTATTAAAAAAAACGAAAATGTCTTTAATTATCGGTTCGGTGCTGTTTTGGTAATATTGTCCGTATATGGCTACTTTCATCTTGTTGTTTAATCGTTTAATCGCTGCTATGTTTATTCGGAGAACTGCTCAAACGATGAACTATATATTGAGATATTTATCTAAATAGTCAGAACGTTCTTTTAAGTTATTGATGTAATTGTCTTCTTGATGTTCGGATATAATTTCATAATTATACCTTCTGAAAGTCTGGATGATTTCATTCATTGCGCCCAGAGTTATTTTCAATGTAACTTGAACACTTTCTACATCCGCTTCAGAAATGAATAAGCCTAAAAGTTTTCCATTGTTGCTTTCAACTATTTGTGTGATTTGACTCATGGAATAATCTAAAACTGCTTTTTTAACAATAATAATTCCTCCTGGCTCTTTCAAAAACGGAGTTTCATGAAAAAATCTCATGATGTCTTCTAATTCGTAATAGCCTACATATTTATTATTTTCGTCCAAAACGGGAACTAAATTAGTATGATTCTTTGCGAAAATTTCTAAAACATCCAACCAGATTGTATTTGTTCTAGCAAAAAAACCATCTAGAGTAAATCGATAATCTGCTATTTTTTTGTCATTTTCAAAAGTCACAATGTCATCTTCGGCTACACTACCAATATAAACTCCCTCCTCAATTACGGGAAAATGCGAAAAGTGCAAATCATTAAATAAGTCTTGAACATCCGCAATCGTATCTTGGCTGTCAATCGCTTTAAAATCATTGGTAATATACTCTGTTATTTCTGTCATAAATCAATCTCAATATTTCATGCAAAATAATCAAAAATAAGCAAAAACTCCTAGGTTTTACTTTGTATTTTTGTCACAACAATTACTATTTTTCACAATCAAAAAGTGTTCCAATGACAAAGTTAAGTGTAAACATCAATAAAATAGCTACTTTACGTAATGCACGGGGCGGAAATGTTCCCGATTTATTAAAGGTCGCAGCCGATATTCAAAAGTTTGGAGGTGAAGGAATCACCATTCATCCCCGTCCAGATGAGCGTCACATCCGTTATCAAGACGCCCGAGATTTGAAATCCATTGTTTGCACCGAATATAATATTGAGGGAAATCCAGAAAAAACATTTATTGATCTTGTTCTGGAAATCAAACCGACCCAAGTTACTTTGGTGCCGGATGCTGTCGATGCGATAACTTCAAATGCCGGTTGGAACACCATAAAACATGCGGATTATCTAAAAGAAGTTGTACAAGAATTTCAGCGCAACGGAATTAGAACTTCTATTTTTGTCGACCCGGTTCTCGAAATGATTGAAGGCGCTAAAAAAATTGGAACCGAAAGAATCGAATTATATACCGAAGCATTCGCACATGAATACAGTTTGGGTAACAAAAGAGGCATACAACCGTATATGGAATCAGCAATTTTGGCCAACCAAATCGGATTGGGAATCAATGCAGGCCATGATTTAAGTTTGGATAATATTCAGTTTTTCAAAGAAAATATACCGGGATTAGTGGAAGTTTCTATCGGGCATGCCTTAATTTCCGAAGCTATTTATCTGGGTTTGGATAATGTAATCAACATGTATTTGCAAAAATTAAAGTAATTTTCTAAAATCATTAAGAAATTAAGACGGATTAAGTCAAAAGCTTAATAACCTTAATTTCTTAATGGTTTATAATTTAAATTATAACGCTAAAATCTAAAATCATATGCTTTTTTCAAAAATAGAAGGTTCAGGCAAACCACTTTTAATTCTCCACGGCTTTCTGGGAATGTCCGATAATTGGAAAACACTGGGAACGCAATTTGGCGCCGAAGGTTTTCAAGTTCACATGATCGATCTGCGCAATCATGGACGAAGTTTGCATTCGGAAGAATTCAGTTATGAAATAATGGTTCAAGATATTTTAGAGTATTGCCAAACTCATAATTTAGAAAAAATCAATATAATTGGACATTCCATGGGTGGGAAAGTGGCCATGATTTTGGCAATAACGCATCCGGAATTAGTAGACAAATTAATTGTTGCTGATATTGGACCAAAATTTTATCCGCAACACCATCAGGAAATTCTGGCGGGATTAAATGCCATTGATTTCTCCAAGAAACCAACCCGAAGCGAAGTAGAGGGAACCATGTCTCAATATATCTCTGATTTTGGAACGAGACAATTCTTAATGAAAAGTTTGTATTGGCAGGAGCCAGGACAACTCGCCTTCCGATTTAATCTGGAAGTTTTCAATAAAAAAATGGAGGAGATAGGAGTAGCGTTGCCGCAAAATACCATTTTTGAGAAACCAACATTATTCATACGAGGTGGAAAATCTAATTATATTTTGGACACTGATTTCGAAAACATAAAAGAGCATTTTCCGAATTCCATTTTTGAAACAATTCCTAATGTAGGGCATTGGCTTCATGCAGAAAATCCAACCTTATTTCATCAAATAACAAGTTCTTTCTTAAAATAAATTAATCAAATTTAAATTTTTCTTACATTTATTTAAATTTTAAAACAAAAATTATGAATTTATTGATCAGAATACTTGTTACATCAGGATTAGTTCTCCTTATTGCTCACTTTATGCCGGGTGTTCATGTGGCTGGTTTTACTACCGCCTTAATTGTAGCTGTAGTTCTTGGTTTACTTAATATATTTATTAAACCAATATTGGTAATACTAACTTTACCGGTGACCATTGTCACATTAGGATTATTCTTATTAGTCATTAATGCATTGATCATATTATTGTGCACCAATATTGTAGGTGGGTTTCATGTTGATTCATTTTGGACCGCACTAATTTTTAGTATTGTGTTGTCAATATTGCAATCCATTATGAATGGGATATTAGGTGAAGGAAAGTAATTGATTTTTTAACAAGTAATTAGGAGTTAATAAATTAGCAATAGTCTTTAATTTATTACCTTTGTTTTTTACAAAAGTTCTCTGATGACAAAAAAGTTTTACATAATGCTACTTATTATGCTTGGTTTCTTTATGGCACCAAGCGTAGCTTTTGCATGTGGAACTAAAGCTGACAAATCGTGTTGCAAAAAAGAATATTCTTCAGTAAAGGATAAAAAAGATTGTTGCAAGAAAGAAAAAAAATCGAATGAAAGTTCGCATGAGGGCTGCAAAGGTGCCTGTAAAGATGTTACTTGCAGCAGTTCAGCATTTCAATTGGGTTTAACTTTGGCGTTTTATACCGAATTAAACAACCAGATTTTTACTTTTTCTACTGAAAAACAAAACTATTATTACACGGAAATATTCATTTCTTCTGATTTTCGTTCCATTTGGCTTCCACCTAAAATAAGCTAAATACCCTTTATGACAGCCAAAAGACTGTCTTTTTTAAAGCATTTTATGCTTTTGCAATCATTAAATTTTAGTCCATTACAATTTGAAATGTAGCGAAACTAGCTATTGTTTTGAATGTTTTTTCGACTAATTCACTTCAAAATTATTTAAAACAATGAAATCAATAAAAAAAATATTGATGGCAATAACATTATTGCTTTCAATGACAATTGCTAACGCACAAATAAAAAATGCTAAAACCGAAACGGTAAAAATCTACGGGAATTGCGGAATGTGTGAAACAACCATAGAGAAAGCAGGAAATTTAAAAAAAGTAGCTCAGGTAGATTGGGATAAAGACACCAAAATGGCTACGCTAACCTATGATTCAGCACAAACGAATCAGGACGAAATCTTGAAACGTATTGCTTTAGCAGGTTACGACAGCGATAAATTTCTTGCGCCTGATACTACTTATGACGCATTACATGGATGTTGTCAATATGAAAGAGAAGCAAAAGTTGCCGTTTCTACAGAGATGAAAATGGAAACCACTACCACAGAAAATCATGCAAACCACGCCAATCACTCTGATGCTGCAGTTGCAAAACAAAAAGTGGAGACTAACTTAAAAGTTGTTTTTGACACCTATTTTCTTTTGAAAGATGCTTTGGTGAAAACTGACGGAAAAGCTGCTGCTACTGCAGCGAAAGACGTTCTTACAGCATTAAATGCAGTAAAAATGGACGAGCTTGCTATGGATGTGCACATGATTTGGATGAAAGAAATGAAAGGTTTAATGGCTGGTGCCAAGAATATTTCTGAAACTCAAGACATCAAACGTCAAAGAGAATTTTTTATTCCTTTTTCAAAATCAATGTACGAATTGATAAAAGTGGCTAAATATGAAACACTGGTTTATCTTCAGTTTTGCCCTATGGCAAACGATGGTAAAGGTGCAAATTGGTTGAGTAAAGAGAACGCGGTTAAGAATCCATATTACGGTTCTCAAATGATGACTTGCGGAAAAACAGTCGAAACGATTCAATAAGTGTTTAAAAGGAATAAAATATGAAAAAAATAATGCTGCTATTCAGTTTGATAATCAGTATTTCAACTGCAACTGCCCAAATGAAAATTGGAGACAGTTTGCCTGATTTTCAACTCAAAAATAATAAAGAAACAACAATAAACTTAGCTTTTCTGAAAGGGAAAACAGTCTTGATTGACTTTTGGGCTTCCTGGTGTGGGCCTTGCAGAGTGGCTAATAAAAAATTAGTTCCTTTTTACAATCAAAATAAAAGTGGCAATTTCGAAATTATTGGGATATCGCTGGATATTGATACTACTAAATGGAAAAATGCTATCGAAATAGACAAGCTGCCTTACACGCAACTAATAGATCCTAATGGTTTTGATGCAAAAACGGCGCTCCTCTTTGGAATTGAGCAATTGCCGAGTGCTTATTTATTTGACGAATCCGGAAAATTGATAGCTATTAATCCAACACTTGAAGAAATTTCAATACAATTAAAAAAATAAAATCATGAAAAACATACATTTAAAATTTATTATAGTTGCTTGTTTAGTTTTAATCACAAGCATAAAATCGTTTGCTCAAATCTCAAAAGCTGAGATCATTGCAACGGGTTTAACCTGTTCTATGTGTTCCAATGCTATAAACAAGCAGTTAAAAACATTGCCCGAAGTAGTTAATGTAGAAACCGATTTAAATACCAATACGTTCACCGTAACACTTAAGGAAGGTAATAATTTGAGTCCAAAAGTATTTAAGGAAAAAGTGGAAAAAGCAGGTTTTTTTGTCGGCTCTTTAGTGGTAACTTCAAAGCCCGAAACCATAACTAAAAGCTCGTATATCTTGGTTAATGACAAACTAAGTAATGCGAGTGAAATACAATTTAAAATACTTGACAAAGGATTTGTAACTGAAAAGGAGTTTAAAAAATTATCTAAAACCTATAAAAATGTCGAAACCTACGCTTCAAACAACGAAGATGATTTTCACATTAAATTGATAAACTAATGAGAAATGTAATTTTATTTTTTGTAGCAATCAGTTGCCAAACTATTTTTAGTCAAGAATTATTTGTAGTAACCGATCCTGCCAGTAATGTCCCAGCTAATTCGCTTGCTTTCAACGTGATGCAATCAGCATTTAAAGAGCAAATTAAAACAGGTTACAATTACCATTTAATGCCTGAGATAACTTATGGAATAAATAAGAATTTAATGGTAAGAGGTTCCGCTTTTATAAGCACAAGAACTAATGCCTTATATGCTGAAGGCGGTGGTGTAATGGCAAAATATCGGTTTTATTCTGAAGATGATTTAAATAGTCATTTCCGCATGGCAGCATACGGAAGATATAGTTTTAATCGGGCTGATATCCATCAAGAACAAATTGAAATCTTGGGGCACAATACAGGTTTTGAAACAGGTATAATTGCAACAAAATTATTGAAAAAAGTAGCCATTAGTGCATCTTTAAGTTTTGAGAAAGCACTAGACAACAAACCAAATTATCCTTTTCCAGATAATATAGGCGACAATGCTACCAATTATACCTTGTCTTTTGGGAAATTAATGTACCCAAAAAAATATACAAGTTTCAAACAAACTAATATCAATCTAATGTTAGAATTTGTAGGGCAAACCATAAACGAAAATGGAAAATCGTATGTGGATGTTGTACCAGCAATACAATTTATTTTTAATAGTCAGGCGCGATTGGATTTAGCTTACCGTCAAGAACTAATTAGTTCAATGCTACGTTCAGCACCAAACGGAGTGTACTTCAATTTGTATTATACGTTCTTTAACTTAAAAAAGCAAAACAATTAATTTTTTAAAACTAGTAATCATGAAAACACTATATATAATAGCTTTACTAGCTATCACATTAACTTCTTGCAATCAGAAAGCTAAGGAAACTGAAGCTGTAGAAACCACAACTACTGCAAGCGAATTATATGCTTGTTCTATGCATCCTGAAGTTACAGGTGAAAAAGGAGCAGAATGTCCGAAATGTGGTATGGAATTGACAGAGCCTGTTAATCAAGATGCAAAAGCCACCACAACTACAGTTGTTGAAACTAAATCAGAAACTGTTGTAACGACTTCCCAATCTGCTTTTTCTATCAATGAAATTGTAACCAATTATTTAAAGCTTAAAAATGCTCTTGTAAAAGATGATTCAAAAGGAGCTGCAAACGCCGGGAAAGCTTTATATGCGACGCTAAATACTTTAGATTCAAAATCACTAGATGCGAAATTGAAAAAGGAATATGTTGATATTGCCGATGATGCGAAGGAGCATGCAGAGCATATTGGTGACAATCCTGGTAAAATTGAACATCAAAGAGAACATTTTGCCATGTTGAGCAAAGACATCAACGATTTGATAAAAACTTTTGGAACTACTCAAAAATTGTATCAGGATTATTGTCCAATGTATGACGAAGGGAAAAGTGGTTATTGGATAAGTGAAACTAAGGAAATCAAAAATCCATACTTCGGTTCCCAAATGCTTACTTGTGGATCAGTAAAAAAAACATTCTAAATGAAAATTAATGTCAAAAAAATATTGACTTTAGGTTTGATTATTTTTTTGCTGATACAATTTTATCAACCTGCTCGCAATTTAGATTACGGGCAGGTTTTGCCAACCCATTTCACCAAAATCTACGCCGTTCCGTCAGATGTAAAAAGCATTTTACGAACTTCTTGTTATGATTGTCACAGTAACAACACAGAATATCCGTGGTACTCTTACATTCAACCCGCGAGAATGTTTTTGGATAGTCATATTAAAGAAGGAAAAGAAAACTTGAATTTCAGTACGTTTGGCGATTATTCTCAACGCAAGCAGGGAAACAAATTAGAACGAATTGTTAAGCAAATCAAATCGGATGAAATGCCATTAGCGTCGTACACTAGGATACATAAAAATGCCATACTAACGCAAGAGAATAAAAAGGTATTGATTAATTGGATAGAAAGCACAAGAGATAGTATATCAGGGGCCTATTAAAAAGCAATATAGCTTTTATACAAAAATGCCAAATATATAATGGTATGAAATTACAGGAAAAAGTTTGATACAGAATCTTAATTCTTTTTTTAGTTTAAAAAATGGATGAAATTAGGTCTATTTTATTGCTGATTTACAGTGAATTATATAATTTAAACCAATAAAAACACAACAAATTTAAAACTATTTTTTGTAATTTTAAAATGCAGAAATTCATCTGCAATTAATAAATTTTAACGATGAAAAATATATTTTTTTTTACCCTAATGGCGGCTTTTGTATTGATTTCTTGTAACCAAAAAAATAAAGAGAATCCAACAAATGATTCTCATATGATGGATGATAACACCACCATGATGAATTCTGACTCGGTCATGCACACTGATTCAACCATGATGGGAAATGACACAAAAATGATGAAAAATAATCCAACAATGTATGCTTGTCCAATGCATCCTGAAGTTCAAGGGAAACTGAATGATAAATGTCCTAAATGCGGAATGAAATTAACGGAGCCTGTTCCTGAGACTGCCGTAAAAAGCAACAAATAAAATAAGGATTTACCTTATTAACTCTTATCAACCTTGCCTCACATATTGCGGTAAGGTTGATTAAAAACACACTAAAATGAAGCATACCTACACTGTTACTGGAATGACTTGTAATGGCTGTCGTTCATCAGTTGAAAAAGCATTAAATTCTATTAAAGGTATCGAAGCAGTGGTTTCTCTGGATCCACCAATTGCTACCTTACTTATGAAAGATCATATACCATTAGTTCAACTACAAGAAACGCTTTCTAAAGCTGGCAAATATTCCATTTCTATGGAATCACCAACTGATACGATCTCAGAAACACCAAATGAACTTCCAATTAAATCATGTTGCAGTTCGAATAAACCACAGGAGAAATCAACAGTAATTTTACCCGCCAATGCACAAGGAAAGTATTATTGTCCGATGCATTGCGAAGGAGAAAAAGTCTATGATAAACCGGGAGATTGTCCAGTATGCGGAATGGATTTAGTTAAAGCTCCTGAACTAAATATTGGAAAAACGCTTTATACCTGCCCCATGCATCCTGAAGTTATCCAAGAAGGTCCTGGTTCTTGCCCTATTTGCGG
The DNA here is from genome assembly GCF_042787345.1 of Flavobacterium xylosi. Taxonomy (NCBI): domain Bacteria; kingdom Pseudomonadati; phylum Bacteroidota; class Flavobacteriia; order Flavobacteriales; family Flavobacteriaceae; genus Flavobacterium; species Flavobacterium xylosi. The sequence continues at coordinate 76,100 of NZ_JBHZPZ010000002.1, forward strand.
AATGGATTTAGTGCCAATGGAACCAACCGAAAGTGAAGAAAATAAGGTATATAATGACTTGGTGCGTAAAATGAAAATCGCTGTAGTTTTTACGGTTCCGGTTTTCTTAATTGCCATGTCAGATATGATTTCCAATAATCCATTAATGAAAATAATGGAAGCTTCAAAATGGAATTGGGTACAGCTAATTTTATCGCTTCCGGTAGTTTTTTATTCGTGCTGGATGTTTTTTATTCGTGCTTATAAATCTATTATTACCTGGAATCTCAATATGTTTACGCTTATCGGAATTGGAACGGGAGTGGCATTTTTATTTAGTTTAGTTGGGATGTTTTTTCCTGATGTTTTTCCAAACGAATTCAAAACTCATAACGGAACGGTTTCCCTCTATTTTGAAGCAACAACGGTAATATTGACTTTGGTATTATTGGGGCAACTCCTAGAAGCCAGAGCACACAGTCAAACCAGCGGTGCGATAAAAGAATTGTTGAAATTAGCACCAACCGAAGCCACTTTGGTCATCGACGGAGCTGATAAAGTAATCTCCATTCATGATATTAAAAAAGGAGATTTATTGCGTGTAAAACCAGGAGATAAAATTCCGGTTGATGGGAAAATTACCGATGGAGAAAGTACGATTGATGAATCGATGATTTCAGGAGAACCTATTCCTGTTGATAAAAAAATAGATGACTCTGTAATAGCGGGAACCATAAACGGTAATAAATCTTTTGTTATGATTGCCGAAAAAGTTGGCTCAGAAACTTTGCTTTCGCAAATCGTTAAGATGGTAAATGATGCCAGTCGTTCCAGAGCACCCATTCAAAAGCTAGCGGATAGTATTGCTAAATATTTTGTGCCAATTGTAGTTGTAGTTTCTGTATTAACCTTTTTTGTGTGGGCAAAATTTGGACCGGAACCAGCGATGGTTTATGGATTTATCAATGCCATTGCGGTATTGATAATTGCCTGTCCTTGTGCTTTGGGACTGGCTACCCCCATGTCAGTAATGGTTGGTGTTGGGAAGGGAGCACAGTCAGGTGTTTTGATAAAAAATGCGGAAGCACTGGAAAATATGAACAAAGTAAATGTTCTGATTACAGATAAAACAGGAACAATTACTGAAGGAAAACCTTCTGTTGAAAAAGTCTTCTCCACTAATAATGATGATGATTCTTTGTTACAAAGCATTGCGTCTTTAAATCAGTATAGCGAGCATCCTTTGGCGCAAGCCGTAGTCAATTTTGCGAAAGCGAAAAAAGTTTCATTAATCGAAGTAAAGGATTTTGAAGCCATTTCAGGAAAAGGGGTTACAGGTACAGTTACCAATAAAAAAGTAGCTCTTGGAAATAAAAAATTGATGGAGCAAGTGAATGCTGCGGTTTCTGCCGAACTGGAAAATCAGATTATCGCCGAGCAGAAATTAGGTAAAACAGTTTCCTACATATCAGTTGACGGAATTGCGGTGGGGTTTGTGTCGATAACGGATGCCATAAAACCAACAAGTGTCGAAGCCATAAAAGAATTAATACGTCAAGGTGTTGAGGTGATTATGTTGACGGGTGACAATGAAAATACTGCAAAAGCAGTCGCTCAGGAATTGCATTTGAGTTCTTATAAAGCGGGTTGTTTACCAGAAGACAAGCTCAAGGAAATTAAACGACTACAATCCGAAGGGAAAATTGTAGCCATGGCAGGAGACGGAATCAACGATGCTCCGGCTTTGGCGCAAGCCGACATAGGAATTGCAATGGGAACCGGAACGGATGTGGCTATTGAAAGCGCCAAAATAACGTTGGTAAAAGGCGATTTACAAGGAATAGTAAAAGCCAAGAATTTAAGCCATGCGGTTATGAAAAATATTAAACAAAATTTGTTTTTTGCCTTCTTTTATAATGTGCTGGGAATTCCAATTGCTGCGGGAGTTTTGTATCCGTTTTTTGGAGTTTTGCTCTCGCCAATGATAGCGGCTTTGGCAATGAGTTTTAGTTCAGTTTCTGTTATTGCCAATGCATTAAGATTACGAAGTTTAAAACTTTAAATAAAGAAGTTGTTGCATTTTTTTGGAGGTACAACTTTTATATACTCGGTTGCAAATTAGGTTTTGGTTGTTTTAAATATAGAAAATTACAGCTGAGTGTGCAGAAATTTTCTTAAATTTATAGTACGATTTTAATTGGTTTTATTTTTTAATTGCCTGATATTCAATAACTAATAAATAGTATACTCAAATGAAAATAATATTAGCAACCGATGGTTCGCCTTTTAGTGTAGCAATGGTAAAAGAGTTTGCTCATAGGCCTTTACCTATAAACACAAAAGTAAAAATCATCTCCGTTTATGAAGCAGATAGGCTTATGAATGTGGCTCCAATGGGTGTTTTAACGGAATATTACGACGATGCCAATATGAATTCTTTGCAATTTGCAATGAAGTCTGTAGCTGCAGCAGCGAAATTAATTAGAAATAAAAATCCGGAACTTGCAGTTTTAACGCAGGCAATAGAGGGAGTTCCTAAAACTGTTATTGTCGATGAGGCCGAAAAGTTTGGCGCTGATTTAATTGTTCTTGGATCGCATGGTTATGGTCTTGTTGAGCGTCTTTTGTTAGGATCGGTCTCACAGTCCGTTGCACTTCATGCAAAATGTTCTGTTGAAATTGTTCGTAAAAAAACAAAATGAAAGTGCAACAGTAGCGTAATAGAAAAAGTACAAGTGATTTTCTATTAAATAAAGATGAAATCCGGTTAGTTGGCTAGTCTTATTTTTGAATAACAAAAGGAAGTAATTATATAAATTTTTTTCAAAATTAAACAAGGTTTTTTCGTTTTAAAACGCAGACCTTTAAAGGGTTAACAGGTTTGACAAATAAATTTAATATCATGAAAATAGTACAAAAAATTGCAGTATCGATTGGATTAATTGGGCTTCTATATTCTTGCCAATCAACTAATCAGGTTCTCTCAAAATCAGACAAGAGAATGGAAATTATGAACGAGATTGCCAATAATGAAAGTATGTCTAAAGAGATGATGGGAATACTTATGAACAGCAAAAGTGGTATGATGATGATGCAGGAGAAGGAAAAGGAAATGATGAAGGATAGTCATGCGCAAATGATGACAATGATGAAGGAAAATCCAGAAATGATGAAAAGTATGATGTCAGAAATGATGAAGAATAATCCAGAAATGATGAAAGAGAATCATGCTAAAATGATGGCAATGATGAAGGAAAATCCGGAAATGATGAAAGGTATGATGTCCGAGATGATGAAAGGAATGAAGAATGACCCTGAAATGATGAAAAGTATGATGGCAAAGATGATGGAATCATCAAAAGGGGATGATGCTATGATGGCTGGAATGTGTAAAGAGATGATGGGAAATAGACCTATGATGGATATGATGGAGAAAATGAAAAAAGAAAAAATGGACATGAATAAAATGAAAGGCATGGATAAAAAACCAGAAAAGAAAGAAGATCATAAAGCGCATCATTAATTTTTAATTTAACCATAATCTTAAAGAATCATGTTAAATAACGGTAACGGAGAAATGCATATGGGAGAATATTCTTTCATGGGAATGCACCCATTTTGGTTAATTTTAGTAATTGTGTTGCTTCTTTTTGCGTTGGTAATGTTAAACCGATTTAGAAAAAGAAAATAATTAATTCAAAATTTAGAATTTTAAAAATGAGAATAATAATAATAATAGTTTTGATTCTGTTTATTGGTCCTTTTGTGCAAGCGGAAAATAGCAATAACAGAAATATTTCCAAAAAATTGGATATTCAACAGGTACAGCCTGCAACCTATACTTGTGTAATGCATCCTGAAATTCATGCCGCTAAACCGGGAAAATGTCCCATATGTGGCATGGATTTGATTAAGGAAAAAGCAAGACCGGTAAAAAAATCCGTTCCAAAAAAACAAGTGCCAAAGGCAGTTATGAAAAAAGCAGTGCCTGCAAAAGCAACTGATATTAACACTAAAGCAACAAGTGATGATTTGGATCAAAATCAGACAAATGTTCCCGGAGATAACAGTAAACTCAAAGCAGAACCGGTTAAAAGAATAGTTAAAAATGCCCCGCCCAGAACTGTTCGGTATGATTTGTATGTTCGGGATACGATTGTCACTTTTGGTGATAAACCAAAAAGAGCGATTGCCGTAAACGGACAAATTCCGATGCCAACGCTCACCTTTACCGAAGGCGATATTGCCGAAATTTATGTGCATAATGAGTTGGACGAAGATACCTCCTTGCATTGGCACGGCCTAATGTTACCCAACAAAGAAGACGGCGTGCCTAATTTGACACAAATGCCAATCAAACCGCATACCACACATAAATATAGATTCCCAATCATTCAGCACGGAACGCATTGGTATCACAGTCATACTGGGTTACAGGAACAAATTGGGATGTATGGTTCTTTTGTCATGAATAAAAGAAACGAAGACCCAACTTTTAGAGCAGGAATAGATGATTTACCGACCGTTCCAATTATTCTTAGTGAATGGACCGATATGAAACCGGAAAATGTGCATCGGATGTTACACAATGCCACGGATTGGTTTGCGATTCAAAAAGGAACTACGCAAAGCTATTCTGAAGCTATAAAAGCGGGACATTTTAAAACCAAAGTCGCTAACGAATGGAAGAGAATGAACGCCATGGACGTCAGTGATGTGTATTACAACAAATTCCTGATCAACGGTAAAAATGAAAGTCAATTTTCGCAATTCAAAGCGGGTGATAAAGTGCGATTGCGAATTGCCAATGCCGGTGCATCAACCTATTTTTGGCTGAACTATGCCGGAGGAAAAATAACGGTGGTGGCCAGTGACGGAAATGATGTGGAACCTGTCGAAGTCGATCGATTAATCGTTGCCGTTTCTGAAACGTACGATGTGGTTGTCACTATTCCTGCTGAAAAAACGTCGTTTGAATTTTTGGTCACTTCTGAGGATCGCACAAAATCGGCTTCGTTGTATTTAGGAGATGGGATCAAGCAATTGATTTCTCCTTTGCCTAAATTAAAGTATTTTGAAGGGATGAAAATGATGAACAGCATGATGAAAATGAATGGTGATTTAGATGACATGGGTATGCAAATGTCTCTCAACCAAATGGATATGAATGTGGTGATGTATCCTGAAATTACAGGCCCTTTAAACGATAATGCAGGAACTCAAAAAGAAGTTCAAATGGATCATTCTTCGCATGATATGGGAAAAATGAAAATGGATGATTCTTCCGCAAAAAAGGGCAACATGAAAATGGATGATTCTTCTGCAAAAATGGATAACATGAAAATGACCGAAGCAGATTATAACAGCAATGAACTTTCAGATATCACGACCTTGAATTATGCAATGCTGAAATCACCCACTAAAACAACATTACCCAAAGACGCACCGGTAAAAGAATTGCGGTTTGAATTATCAGGAAACATGAATCGCTATGTTTGGAGTCTGGACAATAAAGTAGTTTCGGAAGCCGATAAAATTTTAATTAAAAAAGGAGAGAACGTCCGAATTGTACTCTTCAACGGTTCCATGATGCGCCATCCTATGCACTTGCACGGACATGATTTTAGAGTGCTGAACGGTCAAGAAGAATACGCACCACTGAAAAATATCATCGACATTATGCCGATGGAAACCGATACAATTGAGTTTAATGCGAATGTTAAAGGCGACTGGTTTTTTCATTGTCACATTCTCTATCACATGATGGCGGGAATGGGAAGGGTTTTTAGTTATGAAAATCAAGAGCCAAATCCTTTGATTCCAAATCCAAAATTAGCGCAACGCAAATTATTTGCTGATGATAGAGCTTTTCATGTGATGGCCGAAAATGATTTTGCCACCAATGGGAATGACGGAATGCTGATGATTCAAAATACGCGTTGGAGCATTGGTACCGAGTGGCGTTTGGGTTACAATAATAATCATGGTTATGAAACCGAAACGCATATCGGGAGATACATCGGGAAAATGCAATGGCTGATGCCGTTCATTGGTTTTGACTGGCGATATCGAAAAATGGAAATGGGAGAAATGGAAAAGAATCTTTTTGGTCAAACCAATACAAAAGACAATCGCGCCGTTTTCAGTGCAGGAGTCGAATATACGTTGCCCATGCTCATCAAAGCGCAAGCCGAAGTGTATACCGACGGGAATTTTAGATTGCAATTTGAACGAATGGATATTCCGGTTTCCAAAAGATTGCGTATGGATTTAATGTGGAATACCGACAAAGAATACATGGCAGGTTTGCGTTATATTGTCAAGAGAAACTTTAGTTTTAGAACCCATTATGACAGCGATATGGGATTAGGTTTTGGATTGAACCTGAATTATTAAATTGAGATTGATAGATCATAGATTTTTTATCTTGCGCTATCTAAAATTTTATTTAATCTTTAAAATATAAGCTATGTTTAATAACGATAATGGAGAAATGCACATGGGATCGTACTCATTTATGGGAATACATGTTTTTTGGTGGTTTTCAATAATCGTTTTAGGACTGGCATTACTAGTCGCAGCTCACAGATACAGGAGAAGAAAGTGATTTTGAAATGGACGCGATAATTAATTGAAATAGATTTTTTCAACTTATAAAAATATAACAATCATGGAATATTACTTTAGTAAAATAATTACAGATAGTTTCGAAAATGCGATTCAAAAAGTTACGGAAGCACTCAAAGCAGAAGGATTTGGAATATTGACAGAAATTGATTTGAAAGCGACATTAAAGAAAAAACTTGAGGTAGACTTTTATAATTATACCATACTGGGCGCATGTAACCCGCCATTCGCTTACAAAGCTTTATTGGCAGAAGATAAAATAGGGACAATGTTGCCTTGTAATGTAATTGTTCAAGAGAAAGTGGCAGGTCAGATAGAAGTGTCTGCAGTTGATCCTGCAGCTTCGATGCTGGCAGTTGAAAATAAGGAACTTGTTGAAATCGCAGCAGAAATTAGAGATCGATTAAAGAAAGTAATTGAGCAGTTGTAATCTTAAATTATGAAACAGTGAAAAACATTTTAAAAACAAAAGTAAAAATAAAATATCCCTTTTTAAACCCAAAATTACTGGTGGCGATAATCCTAATGTTAGCCGTCATGATAGGCGGTTGCAAGAACAGTGAAAAATCTAACTCATTACCGGCTAAGGTTTATGTGGCCAATGAAGATGGCGGTAGTATTTCTGTTATTGACCTACAAGACAGTGAAAAAAACACAGGAATTAATATAAGTGACAGTTCAGGGATGATGTATATGGCTCATAATGTTCAGGTAGCCCCAAACGGCAAATCGGTTTGGGTAACTGCCGTACCCATGGATAGCACGGAAACAAATCAGGTAGTGGTTATTGACCCAAAAACAAATAAAATTAAAAATCGTATATCACTTGGCAATAATTTGCATGTGGCTCATGTGGTTTTAGACAATGAATCAAAATATGCTTTTGTGACGGCAAAAGAAATCAACCAAGTTATTCAAGTGGATGCGACAACCTATAAAGTGGTGCGGAAATTTGATTTAGGAAAAGGACACTCTCCTCATGGATTGCGGTATTTTAATGGCAAATTATATGTTGCCAATATGGACACAAAAAACATGTCCATTGTTTCTATTTCTGATGGTAAAATTATAGATATACCATTGGGTGGAATGACTGTACAAACTGCGGTTACTCAAGACGGAAAATTTGTTTTTGCCACCTTATATGATACAAAAGAAGTGGTGAGATATGATATAAAGAACGCAGAAATAAAAAGAATACCATTGCCTATAGATGCGCAAGGTTCTATCCAATTGTACGCCACACCAGACAGTAAGTTGCTTTATGTTGCTGACCAGGGAGAACTAATGGAAAGACCTGTGTCAAACAAGGTTTTTGTTATCGATATACCCAATGCAAAAGTGATTAGTACCATTACAGTAGGAAACAAAGCTCATGGTGTTGTAGTTAGTAAAGATGGTAAAACAGTTTATGTTACTAATTCTTCCGACAATACAATTTCAATAATAGATGTAGCAACTCAAAAAGTAACAGCAACAATTCCCGTGGGTAAAGGTCCAAATGGAATTAGTTATTGGTCTGAAAAGGGTGGGATGCCTTAACTTATTAATTCCAATTATGGTAGATTAATACGTCATTTAGAAAAATCAATGTGTAATATAAGCATTATAGTATTGTGGGAGTATTGTTTTTGCGTTATTAATGAATTGAAAATTAAAATGAAATAGATTACGGGAAACGGTTTTATTTTAATTTTGTTAAAATGCAGCTCCGCACTACTAGGTCTTAATGGTATTTGCCAGCTAGCTATCGCTCGTGTCCTCCTTCGTCGGAATGGTATATTGCTTTTAGGTAAACTTCAAACAAATCTAATAATTGCTTAACGGATGTTTTAAAAAGCTAGGATTTTGCTCCTAGCTTTTTTGTATTGTGTCTTATTGTTGTGCAACATATTTATAAACAATCAAATCAATCTTTTTTATGTTGTTCCGTGTGATTTTGATTTGCGTTAATCGTATGATCCCCCACGTTCATTCCGTTTGACATTCCGATCATAAATGCAGTAATAAGTAGCGTAATTTTTCTTTTTATTCAAAGAATAAGGCGTTTAGATTGCTCTAAACGTGTTTTGTATATTTTGCCAATCGAATTCGTTTGAATTATTGATAGGTTGTTCAACGGGCCTGAATTTTGTTAGGTTTTTGAGCCTAAAATATTTTTTATTTGCGATTATTGATCCCTGGTATTTTAGTATCCGGTACGCTTGAACCTTCTTTATTTGAAAAAGGTGAGTCGTTTGTCTTTAACGGCATCAACGCGAAGCATTTTATAATCCAACACATAATTTTGGTAAACACGCCATGGTGCTTTGTTTCCCTGACTAGGAAGTGTATTCGCTGACCGGTTGATGTATCCGGAATTGAGGTTGAGTAACGGAACAGGTTTTAAATTTGTCTCGACTACTTTCGCCTGTACCGCTTTATAATTGTGTTTGTCTAAATACTTCAAAACGCGAGATATATATTTGCTGGTAAGGTCACTTTTCAACGTCCACGAAGCATTGGTATAGCCAACAAAAATAAAGAAGTTGGGCAGGTCGCTTAACATAAGGCCTTTATAGACAAAAGATTTAGAAACATCAAATGGTTTTGAATCCAGTTGGATTTTCACGCCTCCAAACGCCACTAATTCAAGCCCGGTTGCGGTGATTATAATGTCGGCGGCTAGTGTTTTGCCGGATTTCAGTAAAATTCCATTTGTTAGAAAGCGATCGATATGGTCCGTAACTACAGCTGCTTTCCCTTTTCTGATGGCTCTAAAAAAATCGCCGTTTGGGGCAATGCAAAAACGTTGTTCCCATGGATTGTAATTGGGTATAAAATGAGGGTCCACAGGAAAGTCACCCAGACCTTTTTTAGCTCCTTTTATGATAAAATTTTTCATTGCCTCCGGAAAGTACTTGCACAGATTAAAAAAGACAATAGCATAGAAAATGTTTTTATAACGAATCAGTCTATAGGCTACTTTTTTTGGGAACAGGCGTTTCAGGCGGGCAGCAATTTTGTCCTTATTGGGCAAAGCCGCAATATAGGTTGGCGATCGTTGCAGCATAACAACTTGTGCTCCTTCGGCGGCAAGCTCAGGAAGGATGGTGACAGCAGTGGCTCCGCTGCCAATTATAACCACTTTTTTATCGGCAACATGTAATTTTTCAGGCCATTTTTGAGGATGGACTATTTCACCTTCAAAAACGGATTGATCCTTAAATTCAGGAGTGTATCCTTTGTTATAATTATAGTAGCCGCTGCAGCTAAAAATAAACTGGCACGTATAAACCGTTTCTTCTTCATTGGCAGTGTTTTTAGCAGAGACCGTCCATAATTTCGCTTTTGTATCGAAGTTATAAGAAAGAGCGCGTTGATTGTAGAGGATATGATCACGTACTTTATATTCGTCTGCGGCTTCATTCAGGTATTTTAAAATAGAAGGTCCGTCAGCGAAAGACTTTTGGTCATCCCATGTTTTAAAGGAATAGCCAAAAGTGTACATATCCGAATCGGAACGGATTCCAGGGTATTGAAACAAACTCCAGGTGCCTCCAAGTTCTGCTCTGGCTTCTAAAATAACATAGGTTTTGTCTGGATTTTTGCGAGACAAATGACAGGCAGCGCCTATGCCGGATAATCCTGCTCCTATGATGATAATATCCGTATGCGTAGTATTCATGTTGTTATTTTAGAATTAAATGCCGTTGCAAAATACAAAATACTATCAACAATAAACACCTTTAAATTTTGATAAGTAATGGTGTTTATAATTGATGCGAAAACCTTTTAAAAGTGAAAAGGAATTGAACCTTTTGTAACTGGAACTTCAAAACTTATTTGTGAATCCCCAGATCAATCTTTTTTATCTTGCTGTTCTGTTTGATTTTGATTTCCGTGAATCATGTTGTCGCCCACGTTCATTCCGTTTGACATTCCGATCATAAATGCAGTAATAATTAGCATAATTTTTCTTTTAGCCCAAAGAATAGGGCGTTTAGATTGCTCTAAACGGGATTTGTTAGTGTGTTTATACATTTTGTAAATGATAAATGATTAGACATTTGGTATCATCTTTATGCAGGGAATTGCATAAATGCGTAGAAAGAAATTTCTAGGCTGTGTATAAACTTTTATAGGAATTTCGGGAAGTAATCATCTCATTTATGAAGATGTTTTGCATTGCAAATGAACTTACTTTTTGATAAAGCAGCGTTTGTAATTTTAGAAGAACCGGAATTTGAAGACAGTAAATATCTTTAAACTGAAGGAAAGCTAACTGAAATAGGAATATAGAAGTTTTTTCAGATGAGTTTATCTGATTGAACACATATAATTTCGAACCCTTATAGTTTAATTCACTTCTGAGGATTGCGTTAGAGAATTGAAAATAATCTGCTGAATTTGATGGAGAATTTAAAGCACCATCATTCACCATCAGGCCAAAAGCCAGAAAGAGTGAAATGAGATATTTTAAATACTTTGTCAATTTATTTATTTTGAATTATTGCTGTGTTGTATAACGTTCCTAGGTTTCGTTAAAATATTTTGGCTAAAATAATATTTATTTTTGGATTAGGACTATTTTATAGATTTGAGTTATTGGATGATTTCTTTCGAATCATTATATTCAATCCAAGATTTCATTCTTCCGATAAACATTTTTAGGTAATTTTCAGTCAAAAATATATTTGACCAATCAAATCGTTGCGATTGTACGCCAAGATAAAAAATCCAAATGGCGGCACCCGCATCAGGAATTATTTTTATTTCTTCTTTAGAGAGTGTTCTTATGTTTTGATATCCTTTTAAAAAACCTTCAACTTTTAGTTCATATTCATCTTTGTTGGCTTCGATATGGAACAGTTGTTTGCAGAAATAAGCAACATCAAAAATCAACAAGCCGTTTCCACAAAAATCAAAGTCAAAAATGGTTGCTTCGTTTTGGTCTGCAACGTTCATATTGTCATACCAAATATCCAAATGAACAATTCCTTTTGTGACCTTTGTGAAGTCTATTTCTTCAAAGTTTTTGCTTATTTTTTCGCTTTGCTTTTTTACGAATTGCATTTCCGCTAGTGACTCAGAAAAATGGCTTTTTGCATATTTATACGGTAATTGAACCAAGGTTTCTAAATCGTAATTGATACGGTCAATACTTTTGTTGGCAGTTACCGTATGGATTTTTGCCATCAGCGAACCAATAGAGAAACAAGTCGCAGCATCCATGAATCTTATTTTTTCTCCTTCGGCAAAGGAGAAAAGTACGGCGTGACGCATTCCTTCCGGTGCATTTAGATCTTGTATGAACTCGCCTTTTTTGTCCTCAATAGGAAAAGAGATGCTGATATTATTCTCTTTTAATAAAAGCAACAGCTTGATTTCTTCCTCGATTTGGGATTTAGAACGCCAATCGTAAAAGTAAACGCGTAATACATATTTTGTTTCGTTGTCAGCAATAAAATAGGTGTGATTAATCCCTGTTCGAAACAATTGGCACGTACAGTTTTCGCTCAGATTGTATTGTTCTGTAACAAATTGCCCTAATGCTGTGGCTGAAAGTGTTGAGGTTGTAACGGGGAATTGTGTCATTTTTTTAAAATTGAATATACGGATTGCAAATCTACATTATACTTTAGATTTGCAAAGTACAATCAATAATAAATGTTTCAAAGTCTGGAGCGGTAATGGAGTTTGTTGTTTATAAGATAATTTTTTAAAAAGCCCATATTCAGAGACATTTGCGAAGCATTAATTAGAAATTTATTCTTTAAAAGAAAACTTTGCGTTCACAATAATCACCTTCGCATTACACTTTAGGTTTTTTGTTTGAAAAATCAGGTTGATAAAAAACAATCGTATTATTGATAAGTGTCTGTTCTGAACTGATTACAATTTGCGAATGTAATAGTGACTGTTTTTATTGGAAGGTTTTTGGGTTTGGCTTTGTGCGTCTCAAAAATAGTGTTATTTTTGCACGCGAAATACAAAGCTTGGCCCGTTCGTCTATCGGTTAGGACGCATGGTTTTCATCCATGTAAGAGCGGTTCGATTCCGCTACGGGCTACAACTTATAAACACAATCTTAAAAAGCCTCGAAAATTATTTTTCGAGGCTTTTTTTGTACTGGTTTTGGCTGTTCTTTTTGTGAATTTTATTAAATAGGAGAATGCTTCGGCTTTCAGAAGTTTAGATTATGTAAAGAAATCATTATTAACTAATTAGGATTGTAAGACGCTGCGCAAAGTCTCCCGACTTTGTGCCAAATCCTATATGCAGTTAATTCTTTACATCAATTGATTATTTGCTCATTATTGTGGGCGTAAAGTCAGAGACATTTGCGCATCTTATACGATAAATTGATACTTCGAATGAACACTTTGCGGAGCTGGGTAAAAGCATCCCAAACCAGTGAAAGATCCGCAGCAAATTCTCTGTTTACGAATACAGTTTTTGTTGCTCTGTCAATGGTAAAATCAAATAACAAATTAGATTTCATTTTTCGGAATAATTAAAAAGGTTATTAGTAATTGTCGATTGGCTTGGTCGTCCTAAATTACGGCGAACATTTTGATAAATAGGATAAAGTGCGACAAACCCAAGCGGATAGAAGTAGATAAGTCTACCAAATAGCATCCTTTTTCGGTTTATCAAATATAACAATTAATCGTACCGTAAATAAATCATTGTCTTTATTTGTTGTTGGTATGTAGAGCGAGAAAGCCAAGTTCTACAACAGTACACCATCTAGCGCATGGCCGCGCAGAAATAATATTCTCAGTCTAATAAATTATGTAGTTTCAGATAGTCAAAAATCAATTTATCCACTTCTGAAATTTTGTCTTTGTCCGCATAGGTGAGCCACTTCATTTCTTCAATTTCTGAACTTGCTTTTAGTTCTCCGGAAAATGCACTTGAATAACAAGTCATTTTTACCAAAACGCCTTCCGGATGTCCGTGAGCTTGCGCTTCAAAAATGCCAACAAATTTCATTGTATTTGTATCAATACTCACATTAAGTTCTTCTAGAATTTCTCTCACTAAAGCATGCTCGTCCGTTTCGCCAATTTCTCTTTTACCGCCCGGAATATAATATTTGTCTTTCCCATAACTTTTTGTAGAGAGAATGGATTTGTTTTTTAGTTCTATCCAAGCCAGTTTGTCAATTGATTTCATATGTGGATACTGTTTTAGTATTTGAGTGTTTTGTAAGTGTTCCTATTCTTGATGTTTGTGAAAGTAATAAAAATGTGAGCATGTAACTAGCTATTCCATTAGCGCCTAAAATGCACGTCCTTTTTTGTTTAATTAATTTCCGATTAGTAATACTTTTTTTTGTAATTATTTTGTGGCTGTGCTAAAATTCACTTATATTTATATGATTCTATATATCAGCTGTTTAAAATTAAATTTTATCTATTTCAACAAAATAATAGTTGGATTTAAAAAAAAATAATATTAAATTTGTTTAACAATAACCTGAAAAATATAAACATAATGAAACATTTAAAAAAAAGTTTAGTAGTACTAGCGCTAGTGATTCCCTTCATTTTTAGTAGTTGTAACAATGATGATGCTCCAGCCCCAACAGTTCTGAATTCAAAAGTCTATGATTTAGGTGCGGTTGGGACTTCGGGAGTAACCGGAACAGCAACTATCATTGAAAAAAGTGATGCGACACTAAGTATTGAGTTAGATTTAAAAAATACTGTTGCAGGTGGTTTACATCCAGCGCACATTCACTTGAATACAGCGGCTGAGGGTGGAGATATAGCACTTACCTTAAAACCAGTTGATGGTGCGACTGGCAAAAGTATTACGACATTCAAAGCACTGGATAACGGCAGCCCCATTACATATCAAGCGCTGCTTGATTTTGATGGGTACATCAATGTGCATTTGAGTGCCGACAAATTGACTACACTTGTTGCACAAGGTGATATTGGACAAAATGACCTTACTGGGGTTTCTAAAGTGTATCCTCTAGGCAGCGTCGCTGTTCCGGCAATATCTGGTACTGCTACTTTTTATAAAAGAGTAAATGGAGAAGCATTAGCGATAGTACAATTACAAAATACTCCAGCTGGTGGGTCGCACCCTGGACACATCCATACCAATACAGCCGCTCAAGGAGGTGGAATTGCTTTTTCTTTTAAGCCCGTAAATGGGGATACAGGATTGAGCGCAACTAACGTCTCTAAATTGGATAATGGTACTGCTTTCGGGTACGATCAAGTACTAGCCTATAATGGCTACATCAACTTTCATTTAAGTTCGACTGCGTTAGCTACTCTTGTTGCTCAAGGGGATATTGGTCAAAATGAATTAACGGGCAAAAAAGTAAGTTACGTATTAGCCCAAAAAGACGTTGTAGGTATCAATGGAACGGTTGAATTTGCGGAACGTGTAAACCAAACTACGTTGGTAACCATTAAACTTGTGGGCACTCCTGCTGGCGGAAGTCATCCAGCGCACATCCATGAGAACAATGTTGCTACATCTGGAAATATCATTGCTGGTTTGAATCCCGTAAATGGAGACACTGGAATTAGTAAAACACAAGTAGCTACTTTAGTAGGTGGTGCTGCAGTAACTTACACTCAGTTTTTAACATTAAGCGGTTATGTGAATGTTCATTTAAGTGCTGCTGATTTAACTACCATAGTGGCGCAAGGGAATATTGGTTCAAGCGTAGGAAGTGGTTCTGGAAGTGTAGAAACAAAAACTTATAATGTAACCAATAGTGGGACTACTGCTTATATTTTTAACGGTGAAGGATTAACAAACGCAAGCAATCCAAACTTTACTTTTAAAAGAGGTGGCACCTATACTTTCAATGTTAATACTCCAGGTCACCCTTTCTATTTGAAGACAGTACAAGGCACGGGTACCGCCAATGCCTTTACTTCAGGAGTTACAAATAACGGTGCAGTATCAGGATCAGTAAAAATCGTTGTTCCTGCGAATGCCTCAAATACCTTGTACTACAACTGTGAATTTCACGGTTTGATGACGGGAACGATTAGCATTACCAACTAGTTTTAAATTTGTAGATTAGTAAAAGGGGGATGGTAAAACATCCCCCTTTTGCGTTTTAATAAGCGAAGTAAAATGGTATTGTAAATCTATTTTAAGATTAAGTATAAATCCGTAATTTATTTTAGGACGGGATATGTTTGTTTTCACAAGTGAGTTGCGTTCGCCTAAGTTTAAAATTAGAATGTGGATTCAAAATTGTTTTTTAAAAAATAGCTTGACAGTTAAAAACTCAAAATATATTCTACGTTGACTAAAGTTATTGATTTGGGATTGCCTAAATTAATGTTTAATGCAGATTCCTTGTCATAAGCAATTGTACAACTAGAATTTGCTAGAATTTGCGTGCAAAAAGGTTCAGTCGCAACTCCAAAGGTACTTACAACTACTCCGTCAGTATCTGTGGTGATTTTCGGAACTCCTTTAACAGTAAAGTTATTCGGGTTGATAAGTTTTATTTTATATTGCAATCTAGAGGTATTTTTACCGGTGTCAGGAGTAAAAACAAATTGTAAAACTTCGTAGGTGAGGTTTTCTAATTTCACTCCTTCGTTGATAGGAGTTACGACATAATCGCAAGGTACTACCCTCTCGTATGCGGGGCTGTAGGCAGTTCCGGTTGGGGATTGTATAACCTGTTCAGGAAATGTGATTGTTTTAGTGCAATCACCGCTTGAAGAGCAGCTTAATACTGAAATGGAGCTCGTTAATAAATATGTTAATCTTGCTACTTTGTTCATTTTTGTTTACTGAATGTGTTTGTGATTGTTGCTGTTTTATTATAATTTTTTAAAACCAAAAGGTAGTGTAATTTCTACTCAAGTGAAAGGGTAGCGCGACTCTGTACAAAGTTTCCCGACTTTGCAATCATATTTATCTGCATTTAAAACTTTATACTCATTGTTCTTGGCGCAAAGTCAGAGACATTTGCGCAGGGTATTAGATAAATTTATTCTTATAATGAACACTTTGCGGAGCGGGTTTTTGTGTAAATACAAAATAGAATGTGATGCACGAAATCCCGACTAGTGTAAATCTGTTTTTAGCGGTAGTCGATTTTTTCATTCGCTAGATAACTTAACTTTCAAATAGTTTAAATACTTTTTTTTCCATGATGTTTCAATAGAAAATATTTTACCGTTGTCCATTGTATTTCTGGGTAGCGACTATTATCGAGTTTTGCTATTTTTGAACGCTCATCTATCATATTGTGCATGTATTGCATTCCTTGCCAAGCAGGATAAAGTTCTTTTTCTCCTGGTGCTAATTTTCGTGCAATCTTTATAATTATAGCAAGAAGTCTTTGTCCACCAGGTCTAAATAAGCGAAACTTCTGCCCTGTTACCTGACTAGCTATTACTTTTACTTCGCGCGGACTTATTAGGTCACCTGCAATTCTAAGGTATCGAGGAGTATTTGAGTCCAGAGCTACTTTGGTTGTAAATTCTGCGGTATTGTCCATTGTGGTAAAGCCCAATTTGTAATCCTTATTTCCCCAATATAGAATCATTTTCTGCTTGAAAAGAATCATAGGCATTTCATCTATTAGTAATTCCGTAAAAGCTCCGTTAAAAATTGAAGTTGCACTAATTGAAGTTTTGTCAAGATATTCGTGAAATTCACGTCTTAGATCCAAGTTTCGGTTTTCGCCATATGAAAACTTGGTAAAATCTAATGAATAGTCTGATGGAATAAATCGAGGAACACCTGCTAAGATGGCGGCATCTAACAAAACTTTTTGGGCATCTATAACCACTTCACGTAATCCGGCTAAAGCGGAAATTACGCAGGAAACACCAATGCAAGAAGTTTTTAATTCTTCCAAATTCCAACTGCTCACCTTATAAATTTTAACACCTAAATTTTCAAGTTCTTTTATTTTTTCAATAGCACTGTTCGACCGAACAACTACAAGTATTTCAGCATCTTTATTTAGTAAAGCCTTTACTATTCTTAGCCCTAAATTACCTGTCGCACCGGCTACTAAAATTATTTTTTTCATTTCTCTATACTTTTTTCTATTGTCCGTAGAAGGGTTTTACAATTAATCAACGTTAGTTCGCCTAAAAATCGGCAAATTGGGTTGTTTTCCCTTAAAATACTTATTTAAAATATTTAATTTTTACAGGATAGGAATTCCTATACAGTGAATAATAAGTATTATTACAACTGTTATTCCAAAACTGCACAAAGTAAGAATACGCCAATAAGTAGACCTTCCATTCCCAAATCTCCAAATTCTTTCGCCAGTTTCTTTTCTGTTTGATTGTAAAGTATATTTCGCCAGTATATATGTTGAAACAATAAAAATTAGAATTGCAATTAACCAAAATTTCATCATAATTTATATTTTTAAAATGCAGTTCAATTTACGCTTTTTTTTCAAAATATTACCAACGTTCCTGCTGCGCAAAGTCTCCTGACTTTGTACCCAATCCTATATGCCGTTAATACTTTACATCACTTTATTATTGGCTCATTATTGTGGGCGCAAAGTCAGATACGTTTGCGCAGCTTTAAAGATAAATTTATTCTTCGAAAAAACACTTTGCGGAGCTGGGTTGTTTTGTCCTAATTACAAAGTAAATATAGATGATTTAGATTGTAATTAGTTTTTTTATAAAAAGAGATTGTATTGTAAATCTGACTTCATAGCTAGTAGGGTCTGCAAAATATCCAGACTACTAACAATGGTTATCTGCCGATTACACTTTACATCAATTGATTATTTGCTCATTATTGTGGTCGCAAAGTCAGAGACATTTGCGCAGCGTATACGATAAATTGATGCTTTGAATGAACACTTTGCGGAGCTGGGGATTTTTCTAATTTTGGAGATACCGCTACTTTATTGAATCCTGAAATTGTGGACAAAATTAAAGATAATAAAGTTTAAGGTTGAGAATTTGTCGAAAGATTTTTAACCTTTTTTTTATCATTTATAATGAATCTATAAATGAGATAAAACGAAGTGAAATGCAATATTCTATCAAAGGTGTTCAAAACTACATCTTCAATAAAATAAGTTCCAATAGCGGCAAAAATATCGTTAAAAATTAAAGCAAATGCACCAAAAAAGTAATAGTACGCTTTTTTGTTTCCAAATTTCCCCAGATATAAAACTGCTGTAACTCCAAGAAATACAGCTACTATTGCATTAAAAATCAAAATGATGTTAAGAAAATTATCATCAATAATAGACATTAAAACATATAAGATTGCTAATAAAAACAAACAATTTATGACTAATATAAAAAGTGAAAATCCTTTTGGTATCGTGTAAAGTTTTTTAGTTTTGATTGAATTGTAGCCTAAATTTATTATTGCTAAATAACAAAAGAAGGATGCCACTAATGCAGATCTGTACAGCGGTATTGCATCTTCCCACAACAAAAGTAATATCTCATTTAGATAAAAGAAAAAAACGTATAAATAATAATTTAGAGTAAGTTTCTCAAAATTACTCAATACGGCATAAATGATAAAAGTTGGAATTATAAAAGGTTTAATATAAATTATATGTGCCGGATTATAAAAAACTCCAGCACAAAAATAGACTATTAATAGAGTAATAGGTATAAATATTAATGATCTTCTAGTATTGATTGTGTACATAGATGTTAAGTTTGACGACATTGTTGATAGCGTTTCTCCCCGCTGCTGTCCACAATTTTTTCTATTTAGTTTGTTTTAATTCTACTTTTCGGTTGTCAATAAATAATCTACAGCTTACAGAAAAGAAACCTGAAATATTTGTTTTAATATTCAGCTTTTCTCCTTGTTTGTTAATTAGATTACCGGTCATATTACTGGGTGTAATAAAACTTAATTGTTCATCTTGCAATTCATTATTTACATAAAGTTTTTCACCACTAAACCAATTATTAGTTACTTTAATTTCGGTTTCTTCGTATTTTGCAATCCATTCACTTTTCATTATTTTATATTTTTTAGATTAATTTTTATTTTTCGATACGGTTCAAATCAAGTCCACTTCATAAAGTCTCCCTCCTTTGTGCGAAATCCTAAATGCCAGTAACACTTTACATCAATTTATTATTGGCTCATTATTGTGGGTGCAAAGTCGGAGACATTTGCGGAGCTTAAACGAAAAATTTATTCTTTAAATGAACACTTTTCAGAGTGTTTTTTTCATAATTTAAGAATCTATGTATCTTTGTATTTCGGTTAGTAATATTTTGGGGGATTTTCCCTGTTGCACTTTATTTATGATTCCATCTTCTAGAAAACGGTAGAGGGTAGAACGGCTGATCCCCATTATTTCGCATGCCTCACTTAGAGAAACACCTTCATTTTCTTCTCTTTTTTTTCTGATTTCTTCCCTGATTTTTTCAGAGTGTTCGCTTATAGGTTTCATTTTTTCTTTTTGTTAAATTATAATTACTTTCAGTATTTCGTTGTTGGGCTTTTGTACCTTCAAATTTTCTTTTTTTAGTTTCGAATTTTCTTCCATAACGTTCACTTGATACAAGAGTTTTGGGACTATAACAGCGTTATTTTTTCGGTTGATAAATGAATTTAAATTTACTGAAAACAACCTTCAAATTCAAGAATATTACCCCACTATAGAAAAGCGTGTGTTGGTAAATCGGTTTTATTTTTGATTTGCTTTTTTATCATCAGAATACATTTTATTTTGAATGTCTTCTGAAATCCTTTTTAAGGTTTTTGTCTGTTCTTTTTGGTTTAAGATTAATTCATCAATTCTTAACATCCAAGCACCAAATGCTCTAATTAAGAAAGCTAATCCAATTAATAAAGCACACACCATTATAAATGGCCCAATAGATTGTAAATTTTCCATATTTATTTTGTTAAAGGATTATTCATTCCGCCAATTTAAGTGAATGATTTTTTTAAATTATTTTTTATGATTGATTATGTAAACCATTTTTGTTGTATTGCTAATAATACAACACCAATTAATAACGGAATTACAATTTGCCAAAACCATCTACCAATACTTTCGGCAATTGCATTTTGTTGCTTTTCTTTTTCTTTGGGTTGGATTATTTTTTTTATTTCTGTTTTTACAACACTTAAATCATCTGATTGATTAAACTGTCCTATAGTAGAATTATTAAAGTTATTAGTTATGTTTTTAATTTCTAATTCACGTTCTTTTTTCAACTTGTAATATTCTTTAAATCCACCATTTTCAATAAAACGATCAGTATGATAATCACACCATATTTTTTGATAATGGCTACCTTTATCTAAAATGTTTCCAATATTAAATTCATTTGTAGATAAGTTACAAATTTGATTGTATAAAAATTCAAATTGCTCTAATGATATTTCGAAATGCTTTGCTAAATATTGATTATCATATTCACAATCTTTTAGGTTATTTAAGAATTTTAAAACTTCGTCTAACTTTAATATTTCTTCTTTTGAAAATTCCATATTTTCGGTGTTTCGGTTTCTCAAACTGTTCGCCAACTGGTATATAGCCGCTACTTTGTTTCGTTTTGTATGATTTCAAATATATAAATAAATTAGTACAAAATATTAAATAAATTTTTTATTATTAATACTCCAATTCGCGTGAAGGATGGCAGTGGAGCTCTTTATTGTTTTGTCCCGAAGGGCAAAACAATAAAAGCGGGAACGTACAGCCTGACCCGCAGTCTCGTCTTTTGGGACGAGACGGAGGGACACGCCCAAATTATTTTCGGTTTCAGACCTGTGATTTTTTCAAATAAACGGCTAAAATTCAATCCTGTTTCGCGTAGATGCTTCGGGATTGGGAACGTGAATAAAAAACTTGTTTGGGTTGCAAAAATTTTATAATTTTGCAGTCCGAATTTATAATATAAATAAAGAAGAAGATGGATATCAAAAGAGTAGCAACAGACGCAGTAACTGAGACAATTGTAATGACTGTAGTTCAGATGGATTACAAAGGTCAGGTTGCAAAAAGAATAAACGAAAAAATGCCTTTGGCAACTGTTAAAGGATTTAGAAAAGGGGCTGTGCCTAAAGATCTTGTTGAAAAACAATACGGTCGCGCCATCAAACAAGAAGAAGTTCAAAAAGTGGTTGACTTGGCCTTAGAGCGTTTCGTGCAATCAGAAAGATTAAACCTTCTTGGAACGCCATTGGCTAAAGTAAACGAAGATTTCTCTTGGGATACTGAAGAATTGGTTTTTGAATATGAAATTGGTTTAGTACCAAACTTCACTTTAGACTTAGAAGCTAAAAACGACATCTTAAAATATGTGGTTTCTGCTGATGATAAATTGATCGAAGGTCAAGTTGAAAGAATCCAAAAACAATTTGGTAAAGCGATTCCTCAAGAGGTGGTTGTAGCTGATGCTGATTTGACTGGAACTTTCACTAACGAAGAAAAAGAAATCAATAACACAACAACAATTGCTTTGGATATGTTCAAAGAGAAAGCTACTGCTGATAAATTCATCGGTAAAAAAGTAGGTGATGTTGTGACTGTAAATACAAAAGATTTATTCGAAGACGTACACCAATTGATGGACGTGTTGAAAGTAAGTCATGATGAGGTTCACGAATTGGCGGTTGACGTAGATTTCACTATCGAAGCGATCAATACTACTGAAATGGCTGAATTGAACCAAGAATTGTTCGATAAACTTTTTGGAGCTGGAACTGTAGCTTCTCTAGAGGAATTGAAAGCAAAAATCAAGGAAGATGCTGAATCTCAATTTGCACAACAAGCAGACCAAAAATTATTGGCTGATGTTCAGGATTTCTTGATTGCAAATACAAAATTTGACTTGCCATCTGAATTCTTGAAAAAATGGTTGCAAACTGTAGGTGAGAAAAAATTGTCTCCTGAAGAAGCTGAAGTAGAATATGCACGTTCTGAAAGAGGATTGCGTTTTCAGTTGATCGAAGGTAGAGCAATGGCTACAAGTGATATCAAAGTTAGTTTTGAAGACTTGAAAACATTCACTACAAAATCAATCCGTCAACAAATGGGTCAATTCGGACAAACAAATCCTACTGACGAAGAAGTTCAGGGAATTGTTGCAAGAGTTTTGTCTAACCAAGACGAAGTAAAAAGACTTTCTGACCAAGTGGTAGGAGAGAAAATGTTAGAATTGTTCAAAGAAAAAGCAAATCCAACTACTAAAGAAGTTACGTACGACGAATTTATTGCCGCTTCATACGGAGAATAAATAGGAGTCTGTACAGTCATAAAGTCGAAAGTCAAAAGCCCTAATAATGCAAGTGATTATTAAAATTTTATGATTTTATTACAGATACTAAACAATAAAAAATAGTTATATTTGAGCGTCAGAAAAAATATTTTTTGGCGCTCTTTTGTTTGAATTAATTTAAGGAGCAATTCCAGCTATCCGTTGCAAGTTTTTTTATTGCTGCCTTTTTTGTAAGGCAAAAAAAGAGCTTCCTTTGGTCGCTTTTTTTTACCAACAAAAAATAGTCAGCCATCGCAAAAAGCTTTTCACTGCTATCTGGGCTAAAAATAAGACATATTGACATCATTTGTAAATAGGTATGACCTTTGCATTAAATGGAATCACAAGATATACGAAAAACTTAGAACAAAAAAATATGAACTACGGTAAAGAATTTAAAAAATTTGCTACAAAGGACCACGGCGTAAACTCGATGTATTACGATAAAATCGTAGGCGCAATGACTCCTAAAAACATGACTCCCTATATCATCGAAGAACGCCAGTTGAACATTTCACAATTAGACGTTTTCTCCAGATTGATGATGGACAGAATTATATTCTTGGGGACGGGAATTGACGATCAAATTGCAAACATCGTTCAGGCACAGTTATTGTTCCTTGAAAGCGCCGATGCTTCTAAGGACATTCAAATTTATTTGAATTCTCCAGGAGGAAGCGTTTACGCAGGATTGGGAATTTATGACACAATGCAATACATCAAACCAGATGTAGCAACTATATGTACAGGAATGGCAGCTTCTATGGGAGCGGTGTTGTTATGTGCAGGAGCAGCTGGAAAACGTTCGGCATTACCGCATTCAAGAGTAATGATTCACCAACCATCAGGAGGAGCTCAAGGAGTTGCTACAGATATGGAAATCAACTTACGTGAAATGTTGAAACTGAAAGATGAGTTATATAAAATTATCTCTCAACACTCCGGACAAACTTTCGAGAAAGTACACACCGATAGTGAACGTGATTATTGGATGATTGCTGAAGAAGCAAAAGCATACGGAATGATTGATGAAGTTTTAGTAAGAGGATAAATTTAGTATTCAGTTTGCAGTCACAGTTTACAGTATTGTAACTGCGACTGCAAACTGAGACTGAGAACTAATAAAAATGGCAAAAGTAGTATTAGAATGTTCGTTTTGTGGAAGAAAGAAGCCAGAAACCAATTTGTTGATTGCTGGTATCAATGCACATATTTGTGATAAATGTATCGAACAGGCACACGGAATTGTTTTAGAAGAATTAAAATCCAGCGGAAGTTCAAAACTGGTTGGAGATTTGATTTTGAAGAAACCAAAAGAAATCAGAGCGTTCTTGGATCAATATGTAATTGGACAGGACCAAACCAAAAAAGTAATGTCGGTTGCGGTTTACAATCACTACAAGCGTTTGATGCAACAGCAACTGGACGATGAGGTAGAGATTGAAAAAAGTAACATCATCATGGTGGGACAAACAGGAACAGGGAAAACATTGGTGGCTAAAACCATTGCAAAAATGTTGGATGTGCCTTTAGCTATTGTTGATGCGACGGTTCTTACTGAAGCAGGTTATGTTGGGGAAGATGTCGAAAGTATTTTGACACGTCTTTTACAAGCTGCTGATTATGATGTTGCCAAAGCAGAACGCGGAATTGTATTCATTGACGAAATAGATAAAATTGCACGTAAAAGTGACAATCCGTCTATCACGCGTGACGTTTCTGGTGAAGGAGTGCAACAAGCATTATTAAAATTATTAGAAGGAACCGTTGTGAATGTGCCACCAAAAGGAGGACGCAAACACCCGGATCAAAAATTTGTTGAGGTAAATACACAAAACATTTTGTTTATCGCCGGTGGCGCTTTTGATGGAATCGAACGTATTATTTCTAAACGATTAAACCGTCAAGCCGTGGGGTATTCAACTTCAAAAAATGTGGATAATATCGATAAAGACAATTTGTTGCAATACATTATCCCAAAAGATATCAAAGATTTTGGATTGATTCCGGAGATTATTGGCCGTTTACCAGTATTGACGCACATGGATCCTTTAGACAGAGAAACTTTGCGTGCGATTTTGACACAACCTAAAAATGCGTTAATCAAACAATACGAGAAATTGTTTTTAATGGACGATGTTGAATTTACCATTACAAATGAAGCATTGGATTTTATTGTTGATAAAGCATTAGAATATAAATTAGGAGCTCGTGGATTGCGTTCTTTATGTGAAGCAGTCTTAACCGATGCGATGTATGAATTACCAAGTTCTGATGATAAAATATTAGAAATCGACGTGGATTATGCCAAAGAAACTTTGAATAAAAATTTATTGAAGCGATTGGAGATTGCATCGTAAATAAAATTCAAGCTCAATATAAAGTCATATAAAGCTCAAAAACATCTGTTTTTGAGCTTTATTCATTTGATAGGTGAACTTAAAGTAGTTTTTTGATGGTTGTGTTTTAAATAATACCTCAAATTGAATTTGTTTTTTTTGTAACTTTGATTAAACTAGATGATTATGGTAATTATCAAAATAAAACAAAACTCAAAGCAAGCAAAACTTTTTTTGGAGTATGTAAAACTTTATCTTTTGTAGAGGTCTTAGACGCAAGTGATAAGGCTTCAAGTAAGAGATAGATGTTACTGTCTGACATTGGAAAGGGATTGCAGGAAGTAAAAATTATTAGGGAAGGCAAAATAAAACCGTTTTCTATCTTTGATTTGTGGAATGATTACTCAAATTATACCACTTCATTCTTTTGTTACTGCTTTTAAGAGGTTTAATAAAAAATTTCCAAGTTTAAAAAACGACACAATGAATACTGAAGTTATAAAAAAAGAGTTGATTGAAATGCTTTTGAAGGAAAATAATACGTCCACCTTATTGGCAATAAAAAAAATATTGCAAAGTACTTCAGAAAGTGAGACTGATGTTAAAAACATAAAAAAGAAATTAGCAGAAAGCAAAAAACAATATCAAAACGAGGAAACAATAGCTTATGAAAGTATTCTAAAAGAATCGGAAACGAAGTATTTTGGTAAATGAAAATAGTTTGGACACCAATTGCTAAAGAATCCTACAATGAAATTGAAGTATTTTTAATGGTTCGTTGGAATATAAAAATCACAAAAGAGTTTGTAGTTGCTGTGAAACAAACTATGGATATTATCAAACAGCATCCCTATTGTTTTCAAAAATGGGAGCATGATAATTCCTATTTGAAAGGTATGGTGAATTCAAAAGTAAGCTTCTTCTATATAGTAGAAATAGATAAAATTGTGGTTCATTTATTTTGGAATAACATGCAAAATCCTGAAAATTTAGAAGAGAATTTAAGGTGATATTTTTTTGTCTACTGATGCGGATGTTTTTGTAAACCGATTACAAATTACAACCTAAAATTGCGTCTTTCTCAAAAATATAAACCTGTTCATTGATTTGAGCAGGTTTTTTTATGGGTAAATTAAACTATTTGTTATTGTTTAAAAAAACAAAGATGATTCTTTTTTTATCACCGTTAGAATGTCGATTTTTGTCTATTCTAAATCAAATAATTATAAAATGCAAGTCGAAGATATTGAGGTTATTTTATTAAAAGTTTCCGGTCAGGACAAACCTGGTGTAACTGCTGGTTTGACATCAATTTTAGCGAATTACGATGCTGTTATATTAGATATAGGACAGGCCGATATTCATGACACGCTATCTTTAGGTATTTTATTCGAAATAAAAGCGGGTTCTTCTTCGGGGCCTGTTTTAAAAGATTTATTGTTTAAAGCCTATGAATTGGGTGTTAAGGTCAAGTTCATTCCGATTTCTATTGCGGATTACGAAATTTGGGTAAAAGGACAACGCAAACAACGCTATACTATAAATGTTTTGGGTGAAACACTAACGGCGGTACAATTGGCAGCTGTGACTAGAATTCTATCCAACCAAAATTTAAATATTGATGCGATCAAAAGATTAACGGGTAGGGTTTCTATTATTGAAAAAGAAGAATTTCCACGTTCTTGTATCCAATTATCGGTTACAGGAACTATTGTCGATAAAACGTTTATGACAGCCAGTTTTATGGAAATTTCCAGAACTTTAGATGTGGATATTTCTTTTCAAGAAGACAATATGTATCGAAGAAATAGACGCTTGGTGTGTTTTGATATGGATTCTACCTTGATTCAAACCGAAGTCATTGATGAGCTAGCTGAGTTAGCGGGTGTGGGCGAGCAAGTAAGAGCCATCACGGAAGCCGCGATGAACGGCGAAATTGATTTTAGTGAAAGTTTCAAGCAACGCATGGCTTTGTTAGAAGGCTTGGGTGAAGAGGTGCTGCAAACGGTTGCTGAAAATTTGCCCATTACAAAAGGAGCACATCGTTTGATGAAGGCCTTGAAATATTACGGATATAAAACTGCTATTTTATCGGGAGGATTCACCTTTTTTGGTAAATACCTTCAAAAAGAATTGGGAATCGATTATGTTCATGCCAATGAATTGGAGATTATAGATGGTAAATTAACGGGCAAATATTTGGGTGAAATTGTTGATGGTAAAAAGAAAGCAGAATATCTAAAAGCCATTGCCGATAAAGAAGGAATACACATCAACCAAACCATTGCGGTGGGTGATGGCGCCAATGATTTGCCAATGTTGAATTTGGCGGGTTTAGGGATTGCTTTTCATGCCAAAGCTACGGTAAAAGAAAAAGCAGAAAGTTCTATTTCTAGTCTGGGTCTGGACGGGGTTTTATATTTGTTAGGTTACCACGACAGACATATTGATATGATGGAGGAGGAGTAAATAATGAAGAAAAATAATCCGAATCATGGTATTAAATATGCCGTTAGCCATTAAATACAGGTAGAAAACATGAAATTGAATGAATTTAGCGTGCCGTAGGTACGCAACAATTAGTGTTTTGTACCTACGGCACAATTGAAAATTTTAAACCTGACCTACCAATATATAGTACTTACCGGACAAAAAATATTTTCAACTTTTCACATTTATAAAAAAGGCTGTCCAAAAAGTGATTTTTGGACAGCCTTTTTCTATGCTTTAACGGTAAACGCTTTTTCAGGTTTTTCTTGTGTTTGTTTTTCGGGAGATTTACAAATTCCTCTTGCTCCACATCGCATTCTATGAGGTCCGCAGGAACTAAGTAAAATGATTGTTAGCAAAATGTAGTAGGGATTTTTCATATCCTCTTTTTTTATACAGTTTGAAACTGCATGCTTTTCAATTGTTCCAGATAATCTCTTTGGTTCGATAATCTAGGAATTTTGTGTTGTCCGCCCAATTTGTTTTTTCCTTTTAGCCAGTCATAAAATAAATTTTTACGGGCTACATTTATCACTAATGGATTCAGCGTCATGTTATTGTAACGTTTTGCCTCGTAATCAGAATTTAAGGATTGTATTGATTCGTCCAATGCTTTCTGGAATTGAGAAACATCAGCAGGATTATCCTTGAATTCAATCATCCATTCGTGTGCCCCTTTTTCTTTGCCTTCCATAAATATGGGCGCAACGGTATAATCGACAACTTCCATTTGAGTCATTTTACAGGCCTTGGCAATAGCCTGATCCGTATTTTCGACCATTAACTCTTCTCCAAAAACATTAATGTGATGTTTGGTTCTTCCGGTAACCCGAATTCGGTATGGATTCAATGAGGTGAAACGTACGGTATCGCCAATTAAATAGCGCCATAAACCAGAATTGGTGGTGATTACCAAAGCATAATTTTTGAAAAGTTCGACATCAGCCAAACGGATTACTTTTTGATCCAGTGTCCCAAAAGTATCCATTGGAATAAATTCATAGAAAATTCCGTAATCCAACATCAACAGTAAATCGCTGGAATAATTTAAATCCTGAATGGCGAAAAACCCTTCGGATGCATTGTATATTTCGTAATATTTAAAATCTTTTTTCGGGAGTATTTTTTTATACTGTTCTCGGTACGGCTCAAAATTCACACCGCCGTGAAAATACACTTCCAGATTGGGCCAAAGTTCAAATAAATTTCCTTTTCCGGTTTCCTCCAGCATTTTATTCATTAAAACCAGCATCCACGATGGAACTCCTGCAAAACTGGTTACGTTTTCGTTTTTTGTTTCGTTTATGATTGCAGCAATCTTTGTTTCCCATTCGCTCATCAAGGAAATTTTGTTGCTTGGCGTACTGCTGAATTCAGCCCAAACAGGCATGTTTTCGATTAATATCGCGGATAAATCGCCAAAGAATGTATTGTTGTCTTCATAAATTTGGGAGCTTCCGCCAAGACGAAGACTTTTTCCAAGAAAGAGTTCTGAATCCTCGTTGTTATTGAGATACAAACACAATAAATCTTTACTGCCTTTATAATGGCAATCTTCCAGCGCTTCATTGCTCACCGGAATAAATTTGCTTTTGGCATTCGTTGTCCCGCTTGATTTTGCAAACCATTTTATAGGCGTTTCCCAGAAAACATTTTGCTCTCCTGTACGAGTTCTCTCAATCAGCGGCTGTAATTCTTCGTAAGTAGAAATAGGGATTCTTTCTGCAAAAGTCGCATAGGAATTTATCGACGAATATTGATATTTTTTGCCTAAAACCGTATTTTTTGAAGACTGAATTAAATTCATAAGCAATTCTTCCTGAACTTCATTTGGATATTTCAAGAAAAGTTCGATCTGATGGATTCGTTGTTTAAGAACCCAAGAAGCAAACGAATTGATTATGGTTAGAGGCATATAGATTTCAGATTGTTGATTAACGATTTTATATTTCAGATTTCTTTCTAATGGAAAAAGACTCAAATATAAGATTTGAATATCGATTGACAAATACTAACTTTGTCAAAGTATCAAAAATAGTGTTTTTTTATAAAAAACAATTCTATATTGTAGTAAAGATTTTAACTCAGAAAAGGGATTCTAATAATCTAAATTCTAAAATGGGTACTGCGAATCTAAAAATCAACAATCGTTAATCAACAATCTAAAATCGCAAATGACTTACCAAGGTGTACTAAAAAAAATGCAGACTGAATTTGGAAACCCAATTCAATACTACTTGGTCTTTGAAAATAGTTTTTTGAATGTGAATCAATTGCTGAACAAAAATATCGAAATTAATTTTGTTGGATTTCAATGTCTGAATTGCGGAAAAAAGAAAAAAATATTCCGTCAAGGATTTTGCTACGATTGTTTCTATTCCAGCCCAGCTGTGGGAGATTGGATTATGAAGCCGGAACTTAGCACAGCACATCTGGGAATTCAGGACAGGGATTTAGTTTATGAAGAGAAAGTACAATTGCAGCCTCATATTGTGTATTTAGCTTTGTCAAGCGAAGTGAAAGTAGGAGTAACACGAAAAACACAAATGCCTACGCGTTGGATTGATCAAGGAGCAAACGAAGCCATTTCGATTGTTGAAGTCCCAAATCGATATTTAGCAGGAATCACTGAGGTTGCCTTCAAAAACCATTATGCCGATAAAACAAATTGGCGCAAAATGCTGACTAATACTATTGAACACGTTGATTTAATTGCCGAAAGATTGAAAGTGGAACATTTAATTCCTACAGAAGTTCAAGAGTATTTTCATTCTCAAAAGAATGATTTATATGAAATGCACTATCCTGTTTTAGAATATCCAAATAAAGTAAACAGTTTGAGTTTAGATAAAATGCCTCAATTTCAAGGAAAACTCACCGGGATAAAAGGCCAATATCTGATATTTGAAGGCGGGACGGTTTTTAATATCCGTGGTTCTGAAGGATATGTGGTAACGATTAATGTTTAAAAAAAATCCATAAAAAAAGCAGGAATCTCAGACAATTATTGAGATTCCTGCTTTTTAGAATGGAGAAAATCTACCATTTTGGTTCAATTGGCTTTTTTTAACCATTAAGAAATTAAGTTTCGTTAAGATTTAAGGCTTAATTTTTCTTAATTTCTTAATGGTTTATTTATAAATACAAGTTGTTTTTATAACACATTTAGAGAAGCCGCTATTTTAATTTAAATTATTCTTTATTGAACTTTTGGCTCCACTTTTGGCTCTTCCACTTTTTTCTTTTTGTTAAACAAACCATTTAATAATTCTGTCGCTTTTGTTTTTACCTCTTCCTTAGTTGCGGGAGTTGTAGGAGTAACCGTTTTTGTGGTGTCATTTGGTTTTTTGTTCTTATTGATATAATCAGTCAGAGCAGAAGTCCCTTGTTTCACTAATCGCTCTTTTTGTTGGTTTACCAGCTGAGTCGTCAACTTGGTTACCGCACTATTAATGTCAGTTGTGATTTTTGGAGTGGTAAAGTTACCTGTCAATACCGCATTTATAGGAAAGCTTTGCAATTTTGCAGCATCGGCCGCTGATAGTTTTGCAATTAGCGCATTGGCTTCCGAACCCAGATATTTTGCAGGGACATCAAATTTCAGATTGTAATTCATACTTTGATCAAAACTATGAGTTCCTCCAATAGTTGCTTTGATGTCTTTATACTTGATGTCAAATGGTTTTACATTCACTTTTCCATCTTTAAAGGTAATCGCTGCTTTCAAGTCATTCAAATTAATTTTGCTTACATCAATAAATTTCAAATTAGAACCTAATGCTGTCAACAAAGTTGAATTGGTAGAATTTACAGTAGTTGAAAGTAGTTGCCCCAGTAAATCTCCTGTCAAGGTTTTCAAATCAGGGGTCATTTCTTTTACGTCAAGATTTCCGTTTAGTTTAATGGTCGAATTCAACTTTCCGTTTATGATTCCGGATATAGGTGCGATTTTTTTCAACATGTCCAGTTGTGTAAAAGATTGTGCGATATCGACTTGATTTAATTTTAAATCCATATTAAAAACGGGTGTTTTTCCTTTTGTGGAAACAGCTCCATTTACGCCAATTGTTCCTCCAAAAATCGATGTTTTTACATTTTCTAAAGTTACTTTCTCATCTTTCACGATTAATTTTCCAGATACATCTTTCAAGGTTAAATTGTCATATAGAACCGTAGTCGCTTTTGCGGTAAGCGTACAGTTTAAGAAAGCTGGAATTTTCATGGCGTCTGCTTTTTTATCCCGAACCGTCGGGGCAGTTTTAGTCTTTTCGCCAGTTGTCATGAAATCACTTACAGCCAATTGCTTGGAATTCATATTGAAGTTTCCTTTTAATTCTTGGTTTTTAAATATAAAACCATAAAAATTCTCCAAAACCCCAGTTACGCTAATGTCACTTTTTCCCGTGGTGGCATTTAATTGTTTTAAATTGACCTGGCTTGGATTAAACTGAACTAAAGCATTGCTGATATTCATCGTTTTGCCGTTCTCATCCACGTAGTTGAAACCGGATAAACACATTGTTCCTGCATTGTTGATATTTTGATATTGACTTTTTTCCACGGATTCCATATCAAATTTAGTGGTCACATCAGCATTTAAAATACCAGATAAAGGCTTGTCTAATTTTATAGGATACGCCTTGGATACATTTGCTAGATTGATGGTTCCTTTTAATGCGGCATCTACTATGGGGTTTTTTGTGATATTTCTAATGTTTGCTTTGGCATTAAAAACATCCTGATCTATCTTAAAAGAAAGTTTATCCAGATTGATATACGTATCGTTCAGAATCCCCGTTTCATTGATGATTTTAGTGTCAATAACGATGTTTTGAACTGATTTCGGTAAATTAGGATACTTAAAGGATGCATTATTTGAAGCAATTGTTACATTGAATTTTGGAACGGTTGTATCTGAATACAATCCTTTCGCAAAACCCATAACGGTAAAATCTCCTGTCGTTTTTACATTATTCAAACTTGATGCATAAGCCGCCGGAATAACTCCCAAGAAATTTTTGAAGGAGGAAGTTGGCGTTTTAAATTTTAAATCATATTCCTGGCCCGCTTCTACCATTTGAATAAATCCATCAAATTCTAGTGGTAATTGGTTGATCAATGCTTTATTTTCTTTGAAAGTGTATTTGCTTTTATCTAAATCGATACCTAAAACTGCGTCTAGAGTCAAGGCAACATTTTTCATATAATTGACTTTGTCCATGTCTAAAGAAATTTTTGCAGTAGATTTCGTAACCAAATCTAATTTTTTAGCTGCAAAATTCCCGGTTCCTTCATGGTTCAGGCTATCGATTACCATTTTGATTTTTGAACTTTCGTCAAAATATTTGAACTTGAAATTCTCGATTTTATAATCCTGAATTTTTAATGATAGTGGACTGCTTTTACCATCGGCTTTATTGTTTTTGTCTTTTAATGCGATATCGTAATTTGCAATTCCGTCTTTATTGAATATGATATTGATTAGTCCGTTTTTTGAAGTTATTCCGTCAATATTTATCGCTTCGTCTTTGCCTTTAAAAAGTTCTTTGATTGACATTTTTAAATTCAATTCACCCAATGAAACTAAAGTGTCTCCTTCAAAAGGGGCTTTGTTTATAATGACTAATTTGTCTAATGTTACGTTTGAATTTGGGAAATTTTTGAACAAACTCAAGTCGGCATCCGCAAAGGAAACTTTGGCATCTACTTTGTCATTTATGGCTTGGGTAATTTTGGCTTTTATTTGGTCTTTAAAAAAATAGGGTACAGCAAATAACGCAACCGCGAATAGGAGAATTACAATTAATGTGATTTTTAAAATTTTATTTAACATGCTTTTCTTTATTTGGGTTGTATAAATTTAGGAAAAATCCTGCCTGATTTTTTACAAAAATAATAGTTTAAGATTTAGAACTTTGTAATATTATCCTAAATAATAGTGTAGTACAAAAAACGAATCCGTTTAAGCAAGTACTTAAACGGATTCGTTTTCAATGTAAATTGGAAAAATACTATCGGATATTGATTTCAAATGGCATCATGGCTTGAACTCCTTTTTGCGATTGTAATCTTTTTATTTGTTCCATGATTTTATAGTTTTCTTCTCCTATTTCTTCTTTGATAAAATCTTCTTTAGAGTTAGCAAATGGTAAACTTTCTAAAAGGTCATTTAGATTTTTCTCATATTCCGGGTAGTTTTGTGTACTGTAATTTTTTGTTTTAGCTAATCTTGCGGCTTCATGAATGGCATCATCCAAACCGCCAATTTTATCTACAAGTCCTTTTTTCAAAGCTTCAGAACCAGACCAAACTCTTCCTTGAGCGATTGCATCCACCTGAGCAAATGTCATTTTTCGTCCTTGAGCAACATGGGTAACAAATGTTTTGTAGATGTGTTCCACACCTTCAAGAGTAACGGCTTTAAATTTTTCGTCTAACGGTACAAAAGGACTATAATTTGCAGCGTTTTCGTGGGTTTTTACCTGCTCAGTGTTGATGCCTATTTTAGTAGCCAGCTTAGTGAAATTAGGCAGTATTCCAAAAACGCCAATAGAACCGGTTATCGTGTTGTTTTCGGCAAAAATAGTATTGGCATTACAGGCAATATAATATCCGCCTGAAGCCGCATAATTCCCCATAGAAACAACAATCGGTTTAACTTTTTTAGTCAATTCAATTTCTCTCCAGATCAAGTCAGAAGTCAAAGCGCTTCCTCCAGGGCTGTTGATGCGAAGTACAATTGCTTTCACATCTTTATTTTTTCGTGCTTCTTGTAACGAACGACGCATGGAACCTTCGCCGATCGTGTTTACATCACCTTCACCGCTCATAATTTCCCCTTGGGCGTAAATAATTGCAATTTGATCCTTAGCTTCGCTAATTTTTGAAGTCGTCGCCACATTTTTTGCGTAATCCAAAATGGTGACTTTATTGTAATCTTCATCTTTGTCAACTTTCAAAATGTTTTTAATAGCATTATGATAGACATCTTCGTAAGCAATGATATCGACTAATTTTTCTGCTTTTGCCATTTCAGGAGTTCTGGCTAAAAGTCCATTTGCAATTTCATTTAATTTGGCCACCGATACATTTCTGCTTTTGGATATATCAGTTACAATTGAAGCCCAAACGGAGTTTAATAAAGCGGTAACTTGTTCTCTATTGGCATCACTCATTTTATTTTCAAGGAAAGGTTCTACGGCACTTTTGTATTTTCCATGTCGTATTACTTCCATTTTTACACCTGATTTTTCTTGAAAATCCTTGAAAAACATGATTTCCGCTGAAAGACCTTTGAAATCCATATCTCCTACCGGATTCAAATAAACAGTATTGGCAACCGAGTTCAAATAGTACTCCTTTTGCGAATACGAATTGGCATAAGCCATTACAAATTTCCCTGATTTTTTAAAATCCTCTAGCGCATCTCTCAAGGCTTTGCTTTGGGCCATACCTAAAGAAGAATTGTTATTTAAAATTGAGATCCCTTTAATATCATCATCAGTTTTCGCTTCCTCAACGGCATTTATGATGTCTGTTAGACCTACTTTTTTGTTATCTGAAAAAATAGCCATCCAAGGATCTTTATATTTTCCTGCATAATCATTTTTTATGTCTTCTAAATTCAGTTCGATTACTGAATTGCTTTTTACGGTCACACCTTCAGATTCGCCTCCAAAAATGGCTCCAATAATCAGTATCCCGAAAAAGAACAGCATGAAAAAAACAAAAATACCTATGATGGTAGCCAGTACATTTCCTAAAAATTTCATATTTATATTTTTTTAATAAGTCTCAAATAAGGTCAATTTGTTACAACTTTAGGTTTTGAAATTCTAAAATTAGTTATCAACACTCTTTGCAAAGATACTCCTATTCTAAAATTCTTTTAGTTAATTTGCGCTTAATATGAAATCACAACATCAGGTCATTTTATCTCTGGGAAGCAATCAAGGGAATCGTTTGGAAAACATCGAACGTTGTTTGCAATTGATACATCAGGAAGTAGGAACGGTAATCAAAGTTTCCAGATTGTATGAAACTCCGGCATGGGGTTTTGAGAGTGATGTTTTTTATAATTGTGTCTTAGTTATTCATACTAACATCTCCGCAAATAAGATTTTAACTCAAGTTTTAAAAGTTGAAAAAAAATTAGGACGGGTTCGAAGTAACATTTCAGGGTATCAATCTCGAATTATAGATATAGACTTGATCTCTTTTGATGAGGAAATTATTGATTCTGAAAAACTCCAGATTCCACATCCTTTAATGCAAAACAGGAAATTCGTTTTGTTGCCTATCCAGGATTTAAATTTGGATTGGAAGCATCCTGTTCTCAAAAAGACAATTTCGGAGTTGCTGGAATCTTCGCCAGATCAAAGTGTTTGCAAGGTAATCCAGGAATTAAAAAGTCCTTTGCAAAGTATTTCATTGGAACAATTTAATTATGTTGCCTTTGAGGGGAATATTGGGGCAGGAAAAACAACTTTAGCCACAAAGATTTCAGAAGATTTCAATGCAAAAACCGTTTTGGAACGTTTTGCGGACAATCCTTTTTTACCCAAATTTTACAAAGACCAAAATAGATATGCGTTTCCGCTTGAAATGTCATTCCTTGCCGACAGGTATCAGCAATTATCAGATGATTTGGCGCAATTTGATTTATTTAAAGATTTTATTGTAGCCGATTATCATATTTTTAAATCCTTGATTTTTGCAAAAATTACTCTTGCAGATGATGAATATCGTTTGTACCGCAATCTATTTGACATCATTTATAGGGAAATGCCAAAACCGGATTTATATATTTATTTGTACCAAAATTCAGAACGATTGTTGCAGAATATCAAGAAAAGAGGTAGAAGCTATGAACAAGAAATTCCTGCTGAATATTTAGAAAAAATCAATAATGGTTATTTGGACTATATTAAATCACAAACCGAATTGAACGTATTAATCATTGATGTTTCGAATCGGGATTTTGTTAAAAACCAAGAAGATTATCTTTATATTTTAAATAAAATTCAGGAGAAAATAAGCTGATCTAAAACAGTCTGTCTTTTAAGAGAAAAATGGCCTCTGACTTCGGGCGTTGAATTGTCGATTTTTAAAACGTACCAATAATCGGATGCCGGTAATAAATTATTATTAAATGTACCGTCCCAAATCAGTTTTTTTGCATTTAGACGTGTAATCAACTTTCCATATCGGTCAAAAATTAACACTTCGGCTTCTGGATAGTTGACCAATCCTTTTACTTCCCATACATCATTATAAGTGTCATTGTTCGGGGTGAAAAACTTAGGAGTTATCAGAACGATAAAGGTTTTTGTATCATAACTGCAGAAATTAATTTCTCTCACATAAGCAGTTTGTAATCCACTCGGACTATTAAAAAACACATTAGAGCTTTGGTAATTAATTCCGTCAATGGAATATTCGAAATAAGTTTCTTCCTTTTTTAAATAAATTGCGAATGTTGTTTCGTTGACATCAACACGGTCGATCTCAGGAGTATTATGTTCAATAACAGTGATTTTTTTCCTGCTGGTACAGTTTTCTGGTGCGGGACTAATTACATCTACGAAATAATTTCCGCCAGTTTTAATGCTAATTGTTTGCGTGTTTTCGCCAGTTGACCATAAATAAGTCATATTAGGAATTTGAGCGTCAAGTGCTAGTGTTGCTGATTTGCACAAAGTTAATTCCTGATCCATAACTATAAGTGGCGTGTAGATTTTAATTTCAACGGGAATTCGGGTGTTACTATGGCAACCGTTATTTTGGGCTTCGGCATAATACGTTGTGTTTTGAGAAATAATAGGAGTGGTAAAACTTGTTCCAGTTCCTTCAATGTTTCCTCCGGTTGCAACGGAGTACCAATTGATAATCCCGGAGTCAGAAATTGCTTGAAGTGTCACTTGCCCAGTACCGCATCTTGAAACGGGGGTATTCGTTGAAGTTATTGCAGGAGGTGTATTTATAGTTGCAATAATTGGTGTTCTCGGATTAGTACAATTAGCTCCAGCAACTACATAATAAGTGGTGGGTGTAGATAAAAAGGGTGTTGAATAAGAGTTTCCTGTTGCTAAAAGATTTCCTCCGGTTGCAGCATCAAACCAATTTACAGTTCCGTCAGTAGCGATGGCCTTAAGTGTCACGCTCCCGGAACCGCATCTTAGAGAGGAAGTTGTATTTGTGATTTTGGGTATGGTGATTGTTGTACTTGCCGAAATTTGAAGTACAGGATCACCGGGCATTCCACCATATTCTACTATGTAACCTTTGGACTGGTAATTCCCTGTTGCATCACCGTTTAATTGTAAATCGTTCCAAGATCCGGGTGTTCCTGGAACTCCGGGAGCTTTAACGTGAGCATAATGTTCACTATTATTAGTATTGTTAGGTTCTCCACTGTTCCAATTTGCATAAGTTGGCGATATGCCATTCGCTCCTCCATTCCAGAATACAGTTCCATTTTCAGGACCTGTTACCCATTTCCATACTCCCTCTGTTTCTCTATCGGTGCCTCCAATCCATCCATTTCCGTTTGCTTGCGCTCCACAAAGTTGTGCTTCATCAAGGGCTGTGATCGTGGCTAGATAACCTTTTAGTCCAAAATAAGTGCTATTCTCTGCGGCTGCTTTTGCTGCTGTCCAACTGATTCCAGGATTAGAAATGTATTCATAATAATGACCGTTTCGGGCTAAGTAATTGGCTTGTCCTATTGTAATTGAGAAACTACGAATTCCTGATGGAGATGTATTGCTACTGGAATATTTTATATCTTTTATGGCGGCTATGAACGCTGCAGTGTTTGGTTGTCCTGTTGATCCTGTTAAGGTAAGTTTTCCTGTTACAAAATCCCAATTGGTTGTAATTGTGGGATGTGTTCCCGCTAATGTCAATAAATCTTCTCCGTTTATATAACCCGACGAAATCTGGATGTATATAGAAGTAATAACATTATCAGTATCGGTTATTGATATGTCATTTACTATATTTAGAGAACTTCCGGGGCAATAAATCTGGTTTCCACTTGCTGTAATTAATGGAGAGGAATTATTGTTTGGAATTGTTATAGCACCACAGGAATTAGAATAGCTCGCTGAGGCATCTTTGTACGATAACCAGTTCGTGTTGGAATAACTTGTATCATCTACTTGTATGCAGGTTAGGTTGGGGTTGGCGGTTAAGTTGAAAGAGTCTTTATTAATATTTGTATTCTTGCCATTTTTTAAATTGAGGCTGGTTAATTGATTATTTGAACAAGCGAAATCAGTCAAAGAAGTGTTTTTGATTACATCTAAACTGGTTAATTGATTATTATCACAATATAAAAGATTTAAAGAAGTGTTTTCAGAAACATTCAAACTGGTTAATTGATTGTTCCAACAAGTTAAAGCATTTAAGGAAGTGTTTTTTGTGACATCTAAATTAGTTAATAGATTAGAAGTACAATATAACTCCGTTAACTTCGTATTTTTAGTAACGTCTAAAATAGTTAATTGATTTGTAGAGCAAACTAAATAAGTCAAAGAAGTGTTCTCAATAACAGTCAAACTAGTTAATTGATTACTAAAACAAGATAGATAAGTCAAAGAATTATTTTTAGTAACATCTAAACTGGTTAGTTGATTTGAACTACAACCTAAACCAGTTAAAGCAGTATTTAAAGTAATATTAAAGCTAGTTAATTTATTATCATTACAAAATAAATATGTCAAGGCAGTATTTAGCGTAACATTAAGGCTAGTTAATTTATTAGCATTACAATCTAAATAAGTCAAAGAAAAATTTTTAGTAACATCTAAACTGGTTAGTTGATTGTTCCAACAAGATAGGTAAGTCAAAGAAGTGTTTTTAGTAACATCTAAGTTAGTTAATTGATTTTTAAAACAATTCAAATTGGTTAATGCTAAAAAGTCCTGAATTCCGGTTAAATTAGTTATATTTTTACTAGAAACATCCAAACTATTAAGTGTGCTAATATTAGCTGTAAGAACTTTGCCATCAGGTGCGCCACTATCAATTCTCATATCAATAAGTGCCTGTTCAAAATTCACATCAGGAATTAAAGTATATTGAGCATATCCAAAAACATTTGAAAGGATTAAAATTAGAAAGAATAGTTTTTTCATGTCAAAATAATAGGACAAGTTAAATATTAAATGTGTCTAAATCAACTTTTTTGCAATTGGATTTGACGAACCTACAAATTCCAATTTATTTTTTGAAACAAATCCCAAACTACTATTCCCGCACTCACGGAAATGTTCAAAGAGTGTTTTGTTCCCAGTTGTGGAATTTCAATTGAACCATCGCATAAAGCTACCGCTTCTTGTGAAACTCCATAGACCTCATTCCCAAAAACTAATGCGTATTTTTTGTCTTTTTCAACTTTGAAATCTTGCAGAAAAATAGCGCTTTCCACCTGTTCTATGGCCAGTGTGGTTATATTGTCTTTTTTTAAATTTTCAATGACTTCAAGGACATTATCATTGTGTTCCCAGATTACGGTTTCTGTGGCGCCAAGTGCGGTTTTATGGATTTCTTTATTTGGAGGAGTTGCCGTGATGCCACACAAATATATTTTTTCAATCAAAAAGGCATCAGCTGTGCGGAATACAGAACCAATATTATGTAAACTTCGGATGTCTTCTAAAACTAAGATAATAGGAGTCTTTTCAGATTCTTTAAAAGCTTCTATTGATTTTCTTTCCAGTTCGCTGTTTTCAAGCTTTCTCATAGTATCCAGGGTTTGTCTTAATAAAAAAAGCTTCCGAAATAAAGGAAGCTTTTTAATGTAATTAAATTAGGAATTAGCTTTTTGATGTACTTTCTGCTAAAACTGTTCCTTTTATTGTAAGTGTTTTTGTTGCTTGTCCAGCTGCGTTTGAGGTTACAGTCACTGTTTTTGTGAAAGGACCTACTCTGTCAGTTGCATATTTTACACCAATAACACCTTTTGCACCAGGCGCAATTGGTTCTTTTGGAGCTGAAGGAACTGTACATCCGCATGAACCTTGCGTATTAGTTATAATTAATGGTTTATTTCCATTATTAGTAAAAACGAATTCACGTTTTCCGTCTGCATTGTGGGCAATGTTCCCATAATCGATAGTTTCATTCACAAAAACAATTCCTGCTCCATCAACTTTTGGAGCTGAAATTTTAGCAGTTGAAGCTTTTATTTTTTTGGTAACTTTCGATGTTTCTTGCGCATTAGAAGCTGTAACTCCTAACACTAATAATAACGCTAGTGTAACTATTTTTTTCATTTTCTTGTTTTTTTAATTAGTGAAACAAATTTAAAGAAAAAATCATGCCATTAGCTTAATTTTTCCTTAAAAATATTTAATTTTTTATAGTCCAGTATAATTCGTTTTAAAATATATAAATTCGCTGATCAATTTTTTTTCATTTATTAAATATAAAATAACTTGACATCTAAAGATAAAACGGTTAAGGAAACGCCATTAATGAAGCAGTATAACGAGATCAAAAGGAAGTATCCTGATGCGTGTTTATTGTTTCGAGTAGGAGATTTTTATGAAACTTTCGGAGAAGATGCAGTGCGCGCGTCTAAGATTCTTGGCATTACCTTGACAAAACGGGGTGCAGGCTCCGAAACGGAAACGGCTTTGGCAGGATTTCCGCATCATTCTATCAATACTTATTTGCCAAAATTAGTAAAAGCAGGACTTAGGGTGGCTATTTGCGATCAACTCGAAGATCCTAAAATGACCAAAACTATTGTAAAGCGAGGAGTTACTGAACTGGTGACGCCCGGTGTTTCAATGAATGATGAGGTTTTGCAATCTAAAACAAATAATTTTTTGGCATCCATATATTTTGCAAATAAATCTATTGGAATTTCATTTCTGGATGTTTCTACAGGGGAGTTTCTTACTGCTCAAGGTAATGCCGAATATATTGATAAGCTTTTGCAGAATTTTAATCCCAGTGAGGTTTTAATTCCAAAAAACAACAAAAATGATTTTAGGGAGATTTTTGGGGAGGACTATCACAGTTTTTATCTGGAAGATTGGATTTACAAAGAGGATTACGCTTTCGAAGTCCTAACCAAGCATTTTCAAACCGTATCGCTGAAAGGTTTTGGAATAGAAGAATTAAAAGAAGGGATTATTGCTTCGGGAGCCATTTTGTATTATTTGTCCGAAACACAACACAATAGAGTACAACACATCACTGCCATTCAGCGTATTGCCGAAGATGCTTATGTTTGGATGGACCGATTTACAATACGCAATCTGGAGTTGTATCATAGTTACAATCCAAATGCGGTTACGCTTCTCGATGTTATTGATAAATCGCTTTCGCCAATGGGAGGTCGTTTGTTAAAGAGATGGTTGGCTCTGCCTTTGAAAGACAGTAATAAAATACGAAGTCGTCATCAAGTGGTTTCTTATTTAAAAGAAAATCAGGACGTTTTAAAAAATATTCAGCATCAAATCAAGCAGATTTCAGATTTAGAACGTTTGATTTCCAAGATTGCTGCCGGAAAAGTGTCGCCTCGCGAGGTAGTGTACTTAAAAGAATCGTTGGATGCTATCATTCCAATAAAGACTTTGGCGTTGCAAAGCCCCCAGGAAGCGGTGAAAGTAATTGGAGATAGTCTGCACAGTTGTGATTTACTCCGTGAAAAAATAAAAATAACGCTAAATCAAGATGCTCCGGTGGCTGTTTCTAAAGGGAATGCTATTGCAAAGGGAATAAATGCAGAATTAGATGATTTACGAGCGATATCAACTTCCGGAAAAGAATTCTTGGAAGGAATTGAAAAAAGAGAATCGCAATTGACGGGAATCTCCTCTTTGAAAATTTCCTTTAATAATGTTTTTGGATATTATATTGAAGTTAGAAATTTACATAAGGATAAAGTTCCTATAGAATGGATTCGAAAACAAACCTTAGTCAATGCAGAACGTTATATTACGGAGGAATTAAAAGAATACGAAACCAAGATACTTGGAGCCGAAGAAAAAATCCATAAAATAGAAGCAGAGTTATTTGAGCAATTAGTGAGTTGGATTGCAACTTACATCAAGCCGGTTCAAATGAATGCGAATTTGGTTGCGCAACTGGATTGTTTGTGTTCGTTTACCCAATTGGCAATCGAAAATAAATACGTTTGTCCGGAATTAGACGAAAGCTATGAATTGGAAATCAAAAACGGAAGGCATCCTGTTATCGAAAAACAATTGCCTGTTGGAATGCCTTATATTGCCAATGATGTTTTCTTAGACAGAGAGGTGCAACAATTAATTATGATTACCGGTCCCAATATGTCTGGTAAGTCGGCTATTTTGCGTCAAACGGCCCTAATTGTGTTATTGGCTCAAATGGGAAGTTTTGTTCCTGCTGATAGCGTAAGAATGGGGATTGTCGATAAAATATTCACCAGAGTAGGAGCGAGTGATAACATTTCGATGGGTGAATCTACTTTTATGGTCGAAATGAATGAAACAGCTTCCATCTTGAATAATATTTCCGACAGGAGTTTGGTGTTATTGGATGAAATTGGGAGGGGAACGAGTACCTACGATGGAATTTCAATCGCTTGGGCAATTGCAGAGTTCTTGCATGAACATCCTTCAAAGCCTAAGACTTTGTTCGCCACGCATTACCATGAGTTGAATGAAATGAGTGAGGCATTGCCCAGAATACAGAATTATAATGTTTCTGTAAAAGAACTAAAAGATACGGTACTTTTTATTCGAAAATTGGTAAAAGGAGGCAGTGCGCATAGTTTTGGAATACATGTTGCAAAAATGGCCGGAATGCCACAGATAGTGATACTAAAGGCTCAAAAACTATTGAAAAAGCTAGAGAAGAATCATTCAAGCGAGGCGTTAAACGGAATTAGATCTGCAAAGGAAGAAATGCAAATGAGTTTCTTTAATTTGGATGATCCTTTATTGGAAGAGATCAAAGAGGAGATTTTAAATTTGGATATAAATACCATAACTCCAATGGAGGCGTTGATGAAACTCAATGAAATTAAAAGAATGTTAACCAGAAAATAATTTCTTTTGTTTTAAAGTTGACGTTATCAGAATGTTAACTTTAATCTTTAAATTTTTTATAAAAAAGGCTTGTGTAATTCAATAAATGTCCTAAATTTGCATCCGCAATACAGAACAAGTATTGCGGTTCTTTTTAAGAATTGAAAATGCGAAAATAGCTCAGTTGGTAGAGCGCGACCTTGCCAAGGTCGAGGTCGCGGGTTCGAGCCCCGTTTTTCGCTCCACACCACATAATGCTCGGATGGTGAAATTGGTAGACACGCTGGACTTAAAATCCAGTGAACAGCAATGTTCGTGCGGGTTCAAGTCCCGCTCTGAGTACTAAACCGCTTCAATTGAAGCGGTTTTTTTTGTTTTTACAATTTTTCTTATAAAAATTAAATCTATCTGTGAACCAGTATCAACTTCTTTTTTTGGGATTTATAATTTGAATTTTTATTATTTTAATAAACTATGGGGGCTTTTGTAATTAGTAAAAGATTTAATGACGAGTATAAATTTGTTTTTACTTCCAGAAAAGGAAAGATCATTTTTACTAGTTTGAGTTATGAACTTAAGTTTGAGTGCGAGGAAGATATTGAAAAGTTAAAAGAAAATGTCGAATCAGCGGATTTTTTAAAGTTTAAATCTTCTAATGGAAAGTATTACTTTAAATTGA
Organism: Flavobacterium xylosi; assembly: GCF_042787345.1. Lineage (NCBI taxonomy): Bacteria > Pseudomonadati > Bacteroidota > Flavobacteriia > Flavobacteriales > Flavobacteriaceae > Flavobacterium > Flavobacterium xylosi. The sequence continues at coordinate 120,462 of NZ_JBHZPZ010000002.1, forward strand.
TGCTAAAGGGAGGTCATCTAGCTACTAGTAGAAAATACACAACTTCTTTGAGACTTCAAAAAGGAATAGATGAAATTGTTAGATATGGATCCGTAGCCGAAATTTTAGATTTTTCGGCAAATGATTTTATTTTTGAAGATTAAGCTTAATTAGGGAGCAATATGTTAATAAAAAAGGAGAGCAATGGTAAATTTACCATTGCTCTCCTTTTTTATCTGTATGGCGCTCTAAAAACGGCAGAACAAATAATTAAAAAAGCCATCTCGCTTGCGCGGATGGCTTTAAAATTTTTAGAATTGAATTCTAATTATTTTTTTGCAGCTTCAGTAGCAGTTGCAGCAGCGTCAGTTGCAGTTTTTGCAGCGTCAGTAGCAACAGCAGCAGCAGAGTCAACAACAACAGCAGCAGAATCAACTACAGCAGCAGCAGAGTCAACAACAACAGCAGCAGAATCAACTACAGCAGAAGCGTCGTCAGCAGAAGCGTCAGCTTTTTTACATGATACAACAGTTAAAACAGCAACAACAGCTAAACTTAAAAATACTTTTTTCATCTTACTTTATTATAAAAGGTTAATTATTAATTCGGGGCAAAGATATAAATTTTTTAATATGTAAAATATTTTTTTATTTTTTTTTTGAAAAATAATATTTTTCGCCAACATTCTCATTTAAAGCAATTATTATGCCAGAGAGTCAATTTTGTGAAATATGACGGGTTAATTCAATGAGAGATACTTTGTGGGGCTTTTTTTATAATCTAATTATAACGAATCCCCTTTCTTAGTCAAAGAACTGACTTATTTAAATTTGATGTTTTTTAAAACAATAACATTTTATAAAATTATAGCAATTCAAAATTTGAGATAGTATTCATAATAATATCAGTGGCACCTTTATTCATTTGTACAAATGTTTCGCAGATATGACCTTTTTCTTGTCTTTCTACTTCAATAAGAATTAAGTTCACTAAAGTGGCTTCTAAGTCCTTTTTATTGGAAATAGAAATACAGCCTTCAAGGTTTACTAAAGCAATCGCCTCTGTAAAATGAGAGTAGTTCGGGCCAATCACAATCGGAACGCCATTGGTGGCCGGTTCAAGTAGATTATGCACGCCGGGATTTCCAAAACCGCCACCGACATAGGCAATGTCAGCATAACTATAAATTTTTGTCAAAATACCAATCGTATCAATTATAAAAACATCGTAATCAGCAAGATTTTTGTCATTTCTTTCGCTGAATAAAACTGTTTTTTTATTAATACTATTTTTTAGTTGTTGAATTTGTTCTGCTTTGATGTTATGCGGTGCAATTATAAATTTGACATTGTATTTATTGGAATTGATAAAATCAACTAACAAACTTTCGTCTTTTGGCCATGAGCTCCCCACAACTATGGTTAATGTGTCGTTTTTGAATTGGGAGATAAAATCCAAAGAATTGTCTTTTTCTAAAATTGCCGCCACTCGGTCAAAACGCGTATCTCCTGAAACTGCGACATTGGCTTTGCCTAATTGCCTTAAAAGTTTTTTAGAATTCTCGTTTTGTACAAAAAAATAAGTAAAAGCATCCAGTGCTTTTCTATAGAATCCACCATACCATTTAAAGAACATTTGGTTTTCTCTAAAAATCCCAGAAATCAGGAAAGTTGGCGTGTTTAACTCCTTTAGTTCACTTAAATAATTTAACCAATATTCGTATTTAATGAAGAAAACGAGTTCAGGATGTACTAATGATAAAAATTCTTTCGCATTTTTCTTGGTATCCAAAGGCAAATAAACGGTGACATCCGCAACCGCATTGTTTTTACGAACCTCATAACCTGAAGGCGAAAAAAAAGTAACTACAATTTTATGCGAAGGGAATTTTTCTTTAATTTTTTCAATCACAGGTAGTCCTTGTTCATATTCTCCTAAAGAAGCAGCATGAAACCAAATCGTTTTGTCTGTAGGCTTTATTTTTTGTTCCAAAACAGGAAAAACTACTTTCCTGCCGTCCACAAAAAGTTTCATTTTTGGACTGAAAACAGCGACTAGTTTTAAGGCTTGTGAAGCGAAAACCACAAATAAATTATAAAGGAAAAGCATCGTTAAAAATTTGTGTGCTAAATTACATCACTTTAAATAATTTTCATTGTAATAAGTCATTAAATAACTATTTTTGTTCTTCGTTTAAAAAAAGTGTTTAGATTGTTTTCCGACTTCAAACCTTAAACTAACGTCATCCTCAGATCAGTTGAAGGATAAATTTTAAAGAAAATCTCAATGAAAAAAATTCAAATGGTTGACTTAAAAAGTCAATACGCTAAAATTAAAGACACTGTAAATACGGCTATTCAAGACGTTTTAGATACTAATACTTATATTAACGGACCTCAAGTTCATCAGTTCCAAAAATCGTTAGAAGACTACTTAGATGTAAAACATGTTATTCCATGTGCAAACGGAACTGATGCGCTGCAAATCGCTATGATGGGGTTGGATTTAAAGCCTGGAGATGAAGTCATTACTGCTGACTTTACCTTTGCCGCAACTGTTGAGGTGATTGCTTTGTTGCAACTTACGCCGGTTTTGGTTGATGTTGATATGCATAATATGAATATTTCTATCGAAGGAATAAAACGCGCCATTACACCCAAAACTAAAGCGATTGTTCCAGTGCATTTATTTGGACGTGCGGCTAATATGGAAGCAATTATGGCTTTGGCTGCAACACACAATTTATATGTCATAGAAGATAATGCACAAGCTATTGGAGCCAATTGCAGGTTTTCTGATGGAACAAAAAAGAAAGCTGGAACGATAGGACATGTAGGATCTACCTCTTTTTTTCCATCTAAAAATTTAGGATGTTATGGTGACGGTGGGGCAATTTTTACAAATGATGATGCATTGGCTCACAAACTTCGCGGGATTGTAAATCACGGAATGTACGAACGCTATCATCATGATGTAGTAGGAGTGAACTCTCGTTTAGATAGTATTCAAGCAGCAGTTTTAAATGCAAAATTGCCTTTATTAGATGAATACAATAAAGCCAGACAAGATGCATCCAGAAAATATTCTGCTGCTTTTGTAGGACACAAAAATATTGTAGCGCCAAGTATATGTGACATTTGTGACTGCCATGTTTTTCATCAATATACATTGAGAATTATTGATGCCGATAGAGATGGATTAATGCAACATTTGCTTGACAAAGGCATTCCTTGTGCCATTTATTACCCAATTCCGTTGCATTCGCAAAAAGCATATTTGGATGTAAGATACAAAGAAGAAGATTTTCCTGTAACCAATCAATTAGTCAAAGAAGTGATTTCTTTACCGATGCATACCGAACTGGATGACGAACAAATTAAATTCATTACGGATAGCGTTTTAGAATTTCTAAAATAATAAATCATGAAAATACTAGTAACAGGAGGTTTAGGTTTTATAGGATCTCATACCGTAGTCGAATTACAAAATGAAGGTTTTGAAGTACTGGTTGTAGATAATCTTTCTAATACTTCTTTAAGTGTACTAGACGGAATTGAGGCTATTACCGGAAAAATTCCCGCATTCGAAAAGCTAGATTTACGTGAAAAAGATAAAGTGCAGGATTTTTTCAAAAGGCATCACGATATTTTTGGGGTAATCCATTTTGCTGCTTCAAAGGCAGTGGGTGAAAGTGTCGAAAATCCTTTATTGTATTATGAAAACAATATCAATACGTTGGTGTATGTTTTACAGGAATTAGAGAAAAAACCAGAAGCCAGTTTTATTTTTAGCTCCTCTTGCACCGTCTATGGTCAAGCCGAAAAAATGCCCATTACTGAAGATGCATCGATTCAAACAGCCATGTCACCTTATGGGAATACCAAACAAATAGGTGAAGAAATCATCACTGATGTTGTCAAGGTATCTAATATCAATGCCATTCTATTGCGCTATTTCAATCCTATTGGAGCACATCCATCGGCTGAAATTGGGGAATTGCCTATTGGCGTACCACAAAATTTAGTGCCTTTTATAACCCAAACCGGCTTTGGTTTGCGAAAAGAGTTATCCGTTTATGGTGATGATTATCCCACGCCTGATGGAACTTGTATACGAGATTATATCCACGTGGTAGATTTGGCGAAAGCCCACGTAATTGCTTTACAAAGACTATTAAATAAAAAGAATGGTGCCAAAGTGGAGACTTTTAATTTAGGGACAGGAACAGGAAGTTCTGTACTGGAAGTTATTCATAAATTCGAAAAAGTAAGCGGTAAAAAATTGCCATACAAAATCGTTTCTCGCAGAGAAGGCGATATTACGTCGGCTTATGCCAATACGTATAAAGCGAATGCTGTCCTTGGCTGGAAGGCTCAATCTACATTAGAACAAGCAATGGAAAGTGCTTGGAAGTGGGAGCAGAAGATTAGAAGTTAGATTTCAGGTTTCAAATTGCGGAAGGTAGCTTCTAGATTTAAAAATAAAAAAAATCCCAAATTATCGAAATAGTTTGGGATTTTTTGAATTACTTCTTAGCAGCTTCTTTTAATTTTTCCGCAGCTTGATCTAGTTTTTCTGCACTTTTTTCAAGAACTTTAGCTGTTTTTGATTGAGTGGAATCAATTGCCGTTTCAACTTTTGTGGAAACAGTATCCATTTTTTGTCCTACTTCATCTCCTACGGCTTGTGAAGCATCTTCAATTTTATCTTTCGTTTTGTCTTGGCAAGAAATCATTGCAACAGCTGTAAAAGCTAATGCTAAAATTGTTTTTTTCATTTTTGTTTTGTTTGAGGATTAATAAATATGACGTTTTATCTTGATGTTTTCCAAATATAAAAAAATCCTCATCAACTTTAGCTTGTGAGGATTATAAATTTAATTAAAAAAACTTTAATTATGCATTCGCCGTCACCGCTTCTCTGTCAATTTTCCCAATCAATCCAGCTAAAACTTTTCCTGGACCAACTTCGGTAAACAAAGTAGCTCCGTCTTTTATCATTTGCTGTACGGATTGTGTCCATTTTACGGGAGCTGTCAATTGTATGATTAGGTTTTTCTTGATCTCATTGGGGTCCGAAACCGCAGTAGCTGTCACGTTTTGATACACCGGGCAAATAGGAGTAGAGAACGTCGTTGCTTCAATAGCTGCTGCTAATTCTTCTCTTGCGGGTTCCATCATTGGAGAGTGAAAAGCACCTCCAACAGGCAATAATAAAGCTCTTTTTGCTCCAGCGGCTTTCATCGCTTCGCAAGCTTTTTCAACTGCGGTTGTTTCTCCTGAAATCACCAATTGTCCCGGGCAGTTATAATTTGCAGCGACTACAACTCCGTCGATCGAAGCGCAAACTTCTTCTACGATGTTGTCTGCTAATCCTAAAACGGCAGCCATAGTCGAAGGTTTTATTTCGCAGGCTTTTTGCATCGCCAAAGCGCGTTGGGAAACCAATCGCAATCCGTCTTCAAAAGACAAAGTGCCATTTGCTACCAATGCTGAAAATTCACCCAAAGAATGTCCCGCCACCATTTCTGGTTGGAAATCTTCCAAAGTTTTTGCTAAAATAACCGAATGTAAGAAAACTGCTGGCTGCGTAACTTTTGTCTCTTTCAATTCCTCAGCCGTACCTTCAAACATGATATCTGTGATGCGGAAACCTAATATTTCGTTCGCTTTTTCGAATAATTCCTTTGCTAATGGGGAGTTTTCATATAAGTCTTTGCCCATTCCGGTGAATTGTGCGCCTTGACCTGGAAATACGTATGCTTTCATTTTTTTAATTTAAAGATTGAAAAATGTAAAGATTGAAAGATTAGTTTCAACCGATGTGCAAAAATAGTATTTTTTTTAGGAGCACCAACTTTTGTTCTTCTTATCAACATTCCTCCTGCTGTACGCTGCAATCTCTGCGAGGATTTTCGCTTCCATCAGGGCTAAAGAGAAACTCTACAATCTCAAGAAACAAGAAAAGCGCCGTTTGTGTACGACGCTTTTCTTCCAAAATGAGATTTGTTATTTGTTCTGGTAATACGATAGGGCTCCCGAAGGACATTTTTTGACCGTATCAATAATTTTCTCCGTCGAAGAACCTTCAATTTTGATCCAAGGTTTTTCTCTGGGTTGAAAGACTTCTGGATTGTTTCGAACACAGTTGCCTGAGTGAATGCATTTACCAGATTGCCATACCACGGTAACTTCACCATTGGTATATTCTTTTTTAATGTCTTTAGGATCCATAATTATAATTTGGTGTTAATGATTATATTTCCTTTCAATATTTTAGAAACGGGGCATTTATTTGCAATTATTAATAATCGTTCTTTTTGTTCTGTAGTAATTTCAGTTGAGAAAGTAATACTTCTGGTGATGGTAGTTGTCAATTCATCCCCAGTTTCTTGTGTGGCATTTAATGTAATATTGATTTCTGGAATCACCCAGCCTTTTCGGTCAATATACATACGTAAGGTCGACAAAGTGCAACCTGCAAGTGAGGCGAGTAGTGTTGAATAGGGATCCGGACCAAGAGCTTTTCCTTCAACACTTTCGGGTTCATCCATAATAAGATGACCGTTTCTCCATGAAATGGTACATAAGTATTTTTGTAATCCAATATGACCGGTGATGTCTTGTTCTAATAAATATGTCATAATTTAATTTTAAATAATTAATTGGTTCAGCGTTGATTATAAGACGTCTCTGAATTTGGGTGTTTTGTCAAAAACACTTTTGGAAAACGGGCATAACGAAAGAATTGTTAAGCCTTTTTTTCTCGAGCAAATTCGACCGCTTTTCTCACCATCTTTTTCCAAAACCCTTTCCTTTATTGCCCGGGTTTACTTAGGTATGATCAATGATGATTTTATTTTAGCCTGCAAATAAAAACGTCATATTGCTTCGATTTTATCCTCAACCTTCACATAAAAGTTTCCTTTTTTATCGTTGTATTCTAATTCAACCATTTCAGTTCTAATTATTTTTTGTTAATGTTGCATTGGGATTTCCATCAATAAGAACTCCGCATCCGAACCGGCTTTAATATCCAAAGATTTGACATCCCAAATCCCACAACCATCTCGGGTTTCCAATTCCTGTCCGTTGATTGTTACATTTCCGGAAAGTATAAAGGCATAAACGCCATTTCCTTCTTTTTTTAAATCATAAGTTGCTGAAATTCCTTTGTCAAATTTACCCAAATGAAACCAAGCATCCTGATGAATCCAAACGCCTGAATCATCAGCATTAGGTGAAAGAATTTGTTGCAATTTGTTTTTTCGGTCTTCAGCGTTTAAAGTGATTTGCTGGTAGCGAGGCTCCACATTTTGTTTGTTCGGATAAACCCAAATCTGTAACAATTTTGTTCTTTGGTCCGCATTGGGATTGAACTCAGAATGTTTTACTCCAGTCCCGGCACTCATGACTTGAATATCGCCGCTTTTAATGGTCTCCGTATTTCCCATGCTGTCTGTGTGTGCTAAATCGCCTTCCAAAGGAATGGTGATAATTTCCATATTATCGTGCGGATGTGTTCCAAAACCCATTCCCGCTGCAATAGTATCGTCATTTAGAACACGAAGAGCGCCAAACTGAACTCTTTCCGGGTTATACCAACTGGCAAAACTAAAACTATGATAGGCATTTAACCAGCCATGATCGGCATGACCACGTGTATTGGCTTTATGTATGATTGTATTTTCCATGATGAAATAAATTTAATAATTATTATGATACAAATTTACAATCATTACTTGAAGAAGGCACTTAATGTAGATTAAGAAATAGTTTTCAGAAGACTGCAAACTGAGACTGACTACTATTTTCTCATCAGTCTCGATTTCATCTTACTAAAGAATTCTGGTGTTACACCAATATAAGAAGCAATTTGTTTTTGGGGAATATGTTGGATCAATGTTGGATATCTTTTGCAAAATTTTTCAAAACGCTCCTCCGCGGATAAACTTAAATTATCCATTAGTCGCTCTTGGTTTGCGACTAAGGAATTTTCGGTTAGAATTCTAAAAAAAGCGTTCCAGTTTTGGAATTTCTGTATAAAGTTGTTCTTGATTTTCTTTTGAAAGCCTAACGATTTCAGCATCTTCTAAAACTTCAATAAAAAGATTGCCCGGTTTTTGCGAAATTAAACTGTACATATCGCCAATCCACCAACCTTCGCAAGCAAAATTTAAAACATGCTCTACAATGCTGTCATTAATATTGAAACTTCTTAAGATTCCGGAGTTCACAAAATTAGAATGTTTGCAAACTTCGCCTGAATTGAGCAAAAGACTTTTGGCTTTAAAATGATGTGTTTCAATTTTAGACAAAAAAAGTTGCTCTTCTTCAGGAGTAAGAGTTACATGCTTGGCAATATTTTGAAGAATCAAAGACAATTTTGTTATTTTTTCTTTTCCTCAGGAAGTAATTTAAATTTAGAAACTACAAAACGGTTGTCTTTTATTTCACCAACAACTTCGGCTTTTCTAACAGCTGCACAAAAGCCGTCGTTCGCATGTGCATCACCATGAGAATCGATGGAGCTTCCATCTACAAAATAACTTTTCCCATCAATACGAACGGCTAACTCACAACCGTGTCCTTCCATTGCAAATTGGCATTGTCCGCAAGCGGCATCTACAATTTGGGTCTTTGGCTTTTCTTTTTTATCCTGTGCATTAACTGAAACTGCTAAAAACACAAATAGTACTGCTAATATATTTTTCATTTTTTAAGAATTTATTTTTACTAAGATAGCTGCTTTTTTGGCACGTTCGACAATTTTCTCGATTGGCGTTTCTAAGGTATCATTAACTAAAGCCACGCCCATTCTTCTGTACGGACGAGAAGTTGGTTTGCCAAAAATCCTGAAATCAGTTTTTGGTAAAGCGGCAATTTTTTCAATGCCCGAATATGTTGGGTTTGTTGAATTTTCTGAAGCTAAAATTACGGCACTAGCTCCCGCTTTTTCAAGAGTAATTTCGAAAATTGGCAGGCTCAAGATAGCACGTAAATGCAATTCGAATTCATTGAAGTTTTGCGTTCCCGCCAAAGTTACCATTCCCGTATCATGCGGTCTTGGTGATAATTCCGAGAAATAAACGCCGTCATCAGCCAAGAAAAATTCGACTCCAAAAAGTCCTGCGCCTCCCAACGCTTCGGTTACTCTTTCGGCCATGTCTTGCGCTTCGTATAGATCCTTGTTGGAAATTCTGGCGGGTTGCCAGCTTTCCTGGTAATCGCCACGTTCTTGTCTATGACCAATTGGCGCGCAAAATAAAGTGGGATTATTATTTTGGACAACGGTTAATAACGTGATTTCGGAATTGAATTTTACAAAAGCTTCTACAATAACTTCCACAACATCTCCACGGGAACCTTCCACGGCATAATTCCATGCTTTTTCGATGTCAGCTTCCGTTTTTATGGTGGATTGCCCTTTTCCTGAGGAACTCATTAATGGTTTTACGACACACGGCATTCCAACAGCTTCAACTCCTTTTTGTAATTCTTCGGCAGTTGTGGCGTATCGGTAATTAGCGGTTTTTAAACCTAATTCTTTCGAAGCTAAATCCCGAATGGCTTTTCTATTCATGGTGAAATTTGCCGCTTTCGCAGAGGGAACTACGGTAATTCCTTGCTTCTCGTAATCGTAGAAACGCTCGGTGCGAATGGCTTCGATTTCGGGTACGATAAAGTCTGGTTTGTGTTTGTCAACTATTCTATCTAAAGCGTCACCATCCAGCATGTTGATGACTTCAAAATCATGGGCGACTTGCATGGCAGGCGCGTTCTCGTAACTGTCAACCGCAATTACGGTTTGCCCGATGCGTTGTGCTGCGATTACAAATTCTTTTCCTAATTCGCCGGAGCCTAGAAGTAGTATTTTCATTTTTTTTGAAGTTTCAAGTTGCTTAATCGTATAAAAACGATTTAAATTGGAAACAAAAATAGTGTTTTTTTGCGTGAGGGATAGAAGTGGAAATCCTTTTTTATCTCGTTTTTTAACGAGGTAAAAAAGATTGTAGCGGATAGCCCGACCCTTGGGTCACGCCCATAAAAAAAATAGTTTAAAGTATAAAGCGCTAAAACTTTAAACCTTAAACTATTTTAAATTTTAAACGAATTTTATATTATGCAGGAACTTCAGTTAATGTTACTGCTTCTTTTATTCTTCTTAATGCTTCTCTCAATAAATCTTCGCTTGTAGCGTAAGAAAAACGGATACAGTCAGGGTTTCCGAATGCATCACCGGTTACCGTTGCTACATTGGCCTCGCCTAAAAGGTACATTGAGAAATCATTTGCATCTTTTATGAAAGTACCTTTCAACGTTTTTCCGAAGAAAGAAGAAACGTCTGGGAATACGTAAAAAGCACCTTCGGGAACGTTGATTTTTACTCCTGGAATTTCTTTCAATAATCCTACTACTAAATCTCTACGGCTATGGAAAGCATCAACCATGTGTTTTAATACACTTGGATCAGCATCTACTGCTGTAATGGTAGCGCGTTGTGCAATACTATTTGCTCCTGAAGTTACTTGACCCTGAATTTTTGTGCAGGCTTTAGCAATGAATTCCGGTGCGCCAATATATCCAATTCTCCATCCTGTCATGGCGAAAGCTTTAGCAACTCCATTTACAGTGATTGTTCTTTCTAACATTCCTGGGATTGATGCGATACTGCAAAAAGTTCCTGAGAAATTGATGTGTTCGTATATTTCATCAGCAACAACGTAAACGTTTGGATATTTCTCCAATACTTTAGCCAATGCCGTTAATTCTTCTCTATTGTAAACTGATCCACTTGGATTACAAGGCGAACTGAACCACATCATTTTAGTCTTTGGTGTGATTGCCGCTTCTAATTGTTCTGGTGTGATTTTGAAATCAGTATCTACAGAAGTGGGAACTACTACAGGAACTCCTCCGGATAATTTCACGATTTCGAAATAAGAAACCCAGTAAGGAGCAGGTAAAATCACTTCATCACCATCATTAAGCATTACTTGTGCAATGTTGTACAAAGATTGTTTTGCTCCGGTTGAAACTACAATTTGGGATGGTTTGTATTCTAAATCGTTGTCTCTTTTGAATTTTCTACAGATTGCTTCTTTTAAATCAGCATATCCTTCCACTGGAGAATAGGTGCTGTAATTTTCGTCAATCGCTTTTTTAGCCGCTTCTTTGATGAAGTCAGGTGTATTGAAATCAGGCTCGCCTAAACTTAAGCTGATAATATCTTTTCCTTGAGCTTTTAATTCTCTGGCCAAAGCAGCCATTGCTAATGTTTGTGATGTAGCTAGGTTGTTAATTCTGTCTGAAAGTGGATTCATTTCTATTAGTGGTTGTAGTTTAATATTGTGTTGATAGGTATTATGGAGATGTACTGTAGAGATGCACTGCAGTGCATCTTTACATCGATTACGTCAGTTCTGGTTTCATTCCCAATTCTTTCAAATGTTTGAAATGAGCAATAACTGCGCTTCGCATGGTTTTGTATTCGTAATAAGGCAAGTTACATTCTTGCGCGGTTTCTTTTACAATTTTTGCAATTTTACCGTAATGAACGTGACTGATATTTGGAAAAATATGGTGTTCGATTTGGTGATTTAATCCTCCTGTGTACCAGTTTACAATTTTGTTTTTTGGAGCAAAATTAGTTGTGGTAAATAATTGGTGAATGGCCCAAGTGTTATCCATTTCTCCTAATTCATTTGGTGAGGGATTAGTGGTTTCTTCCACAACATGCGCCAATTGGAAAACAACGCTTAGTATTAATCCTGCGGTATAATGCATTACAAAAAAACCAATAAGTACTTTCCACCAAGTGATTCCTATCACAATAGGCAACACAATCCAAATAGAAACGTAAATCACTTTTGTGATTATTAAAGTAGTCCAAAGTATTTTTGGGCTCTTTGCTTCTCCGTATGATAATTTTCTTTTTAGGTAGCTTCTCATTTGCTTAAAATCGGTTGTGATAGCCCAATTGAAAGTTAGCAATCCATATAGAAAAACAGAATAATATTGTTGAAAACGGTGAAAATTATACCATTTAGCATCTTTTGTAAAACGAATAACACGTCCAGCATCTAAGTCTTCATCATGTCCCGGAATGTTGGTATACGTATGGTGTAAAACATTATGTTGCACTTGCCAGTTGTATACATTTCCAGCAAGAACATAAATAGTTCCTCCCATGAATTTGTTTACCCAATTTTTATTTGAGTAAGAGCCGTGATTTCCATCATGCATCACATTCATTCCTACTCCGGCCATTCCAATTCCCATAACGATCGTTAAAAGAAGGTGTGCCCAAAATGGCATGCCGAGTGTTAGAATTAAAAAATAAGGTGCGAGAAAAACGGTAATCAAAATTATGGTCTTCAAATAAAGTCTCCAATTTCCTGTTTTTGAAATATTGTTTTCTTTGAAGTAATTGTTTACCCGTGAGTTAAGTGTTCTAAAAAATTTTAGATTGTCTTGCTTTGCAAATGTAGGTGCCGTATTGGTCATATGATTTAATAAAGTTCAAAGGTAATTATTATAAATTTTTGGATATGCAAAATTGGGATAAATATTTTAACTCTAAAGTATTACTTTTGTTAAAAAATTAGAACATGGACGAGATTCTTAAGTATTTTCCTAATTTGACTGATATTCAGAAAGATCAATTTCAAAAATTGGATTTTCTATACCACGATTGGAACGAAAAAATAAACGTTATTTCCAGAAAAGATATTGATGCTTTGTACACCAAACACATATTGCATTCTCTGGGAATAGCCAAAATTATAAAATTTGAGCCTGGAACGTATGTTCTTGATGTAGGTACCGGAGGAGGATTTCCAGGTATTCCTTTGGCCATTCTTTTTCCTGAAACTCGTTTTCATTTGATTGATATTATTGCCAAAAAAATTAAAGTGGTTCAGGCTGTTGCCGAAGGCTTAGACCTGAAAAATGTAAAAGCAGAACAATTGCGTGCCGAGTTAGTGAAAGGTGATTTCGATTTTATCGTGAGTCGTGCCGTGACTAATATGTCAGATTTTGTTTCTTGGGTAAAAGATAAAATTAAAAAGAAAAACAAGCACGAACTAAAAAATGGTATTCTGTATCTAAAAGGCGGTGATTTAACGGAAGAATTAAAGAATTTTCCGAAGGCCACTGAATATAATTTATCCGATTTTTTCGAAGATGAATTCTTTGAGACAAAGAAGGTGGTGCATGTGCCGTTGAAGTTTACAAGTTAGGTCATTGCGAGGAACGACGCAATCTCATAACGAGAGCAACAAATGCGATTGTTTCGTTCCTCGCAATGACAATAAAAAACAAACCCCACAGAAATTCAAAATTATTTGAATTCTTGTGAGGTTTTAAATCTTAAATCACAAATCGTTAATCTGCAATCCTAAATCTTTATTCTCCTAAAAACGCGTATCTGTAATCTTCGGGAGTGACGAAAGTTTCTTTAATCGTTCTTGGTGAAGCCCAACGCAATAAGTTCAATGCTGAACCTGCTTTGTCGTTAGTTCCTGATGCTCTTGCACCACCAAAAGGTTGCATTCCTACAATAGCTCCGGTTGGTTTGTCATTGATATAGAAGTTACCGGCTGCATTTTGCAATTTGGTAGTCGCTTGTTCAATAGCATAACGATCTTGACTGAAAACCGCACCTGTTAAAGCATATTCTGAAGTCGTGTCTACCAACTCTAAAGTTTCTTCCCATTTGTCGTCTTCGTAAACGAAAATCGTCATTACAGGTCCGAATAATTCGGTTTCCATTGTAGAATAATGAGGATTTGTGGTTACGATTATTGTTGGTTCAATAAAATAACCAACGGATTTGTCATAATTTCCTCCAACGATAATTTCGGCATCACCATCTTTTTTGGCTTGGTCAATAAAACCAGCCAATTTGTCAAATGAACCTTCGTGAATTACTGCATTAATAAAGTTACCAAAATCTTCCGGAGAACCCATTTTCATCGATTTTGTATCGGTGATTAATTGTTCTTTTATTGCTGGCCACAAACTTCTTGGGACATAAGATCTTGAAGCTGCTGAACATTTCTGACCTTGATATTCAAATGCACCACGAACAATTCCTGTTGCTACTTGTCTTGGATTTGAACTTGGATGAGCAATAATAAAATCTTTTCCTCCAGTTTCGCCTACTATTCTTGGGTAGGTTTTGTAATGGTGGATGTTTGTTCCAATTTTTGCCCAAATATCTTTGAATACATGAGTCGAACCTGTAAAGTGAATTCCTGCGAAATCACTACTTGCCAAAACAGTATCGGTAATCATTAAAGCATCTCCAAAAACAACGTTGATAACGCCATCTGGAACACCTGCTTCTTTGAACACTTCAATAATGATTTGTGCTGAGAATACTTGGCTGTCGCTTGGTTTCCAGATTACAACATTCCCCATCATTGCAGCACTTGCAGGAAGATTTCCGGCAATAGCAGTAAAGTTGAATGGTGTAATTGCGTATACAAAACCTTCAAGAGGTCTATATTCTAAACGGTTCCACATATCCGAATTAGACTTTGGCTGATCGTTGTAAATTTGAGTCATGAATTCTACGTTGAAACGTAAAAAGTCAATAAATTCACAAGAAGCATCGATCTCCGCTTGATGTATGTTTTTTGATTGCGCAATCATTGTTGCGGCATTTATTCTTGCTCTGTAAGGACCTGCAATCAATTCAGCTGCTTTAAGGAAAATAGCTGCTCTTTGTTCCCAAGCCATATTTGCCCATGCAGTTTTAGCTTCTAATGCGTTTGCAATTGCTTTTTCAACATGAGATTTTTCGGCTAAATGATACGTTCCTACGGCATGTTTGTGATCGTGAGGAGCGGTCATGTTTTTTGTGTTTCCAGTTCTAATTTCTTCGCTTCCGATATATAATGGCACATCGATTTTAGAATTCCACATTTTTGTGTAAGCTGCTTGAACAGCTGCTTTTTCTGGTGAATTTGGTGCGTATCCTTTTACTGGCTCGTTTACCGCTTTTGGTACATGAAAAAATCCTTTTAACATATTTGTAAAATTATAAAATTAGAAATCCTTGTAGTGTGTTTTTAAATAATTTACAAAAGTACGAAGGATTGTTTGAAAAAAGGATGTTTTTTGTTGTAAACTAAAAGTGATGCGTTTAGATGGAGTGTTTTAGCCCAGATAGAAATGAAAAGCTTTTTGTGGTCTCGTTATATTTTTTCTTGCAAAATAAGAGCGATTTTAAGAGCTCCTTATTTTACTTAGAAAAAAATAAACGAGATAACTAAAACTTGAAATGAAAGCTGGATGAGCTACTGAAAAAAATGGAAATAAATTCTAATTCAAGGCAAATGGAGCGCACAATCTAAAAGTGGGTACTATCACTTTGAAATTTTTTGTGGAAGTAAAATTGATCATGTTGAAATAGCCTTTCATTGCACCGTAAGGAGACGACAACAAGCAACCAGAACTGTACGTATGAAATTCTCCTGGTTTAAGAACTGGTTTTTTACCGATTATTCCTTCGCCATCTACTACTTCAATATCATTTAGGGAGTCAAAAATTTCCCAATGACGAGAAATTAACTGAACGGAATCTTTACTGTGGTTTTCGATTGTTATTTCATAACTAAAGGCAAAGTGAATCTTATAGTTTTTGAAGTAGGTTCCTTCAAAACTAGTCAATACCGATATTTTTATGCCTCTTGTTATTTGAGAAACCATACTAAATAAATGATTTACGTCCTTAATAACGACAAATTTACAAAAAATCGATTTCGTTTCCCTGTTTTTAGAAAAGTTTTTTTAGTTGATGATATTTAATGAATTGGCAATTCCTTTGCCGATTACTCTGTCATAACGGTCATTATTATCGCGGTAATAAACGATTATGGAATATTCATTTTCTGTTTGATAGAAATTTCCGTCAATTGCATTTTCATGGTCGATGATTCCTTTACTGTCCGCAACGGTATATTGGAAATTTGTAAACCCTTGTTTGATCAAAAGGGCTTTTTCATAGATTCCTTTTTGAGTATTATAATCCATTTTATATTCGGGGGTCAGATTGTAATTATTGAACATTCCGGTAATGTAAATGTCTTTATTAATTCTAAAAGTTGGAGCCGAAAGACTAAAATAGACCCAGGCATAATCGGCTTCAATTTCGTTCTTTTCCGCATTGATGTTTTTAACCACAAAATTCCCGTTGATGTCTTCGGTCAGTGAATATGGGGAATTAGCTCTGGCATTAGTGGTATATAAATAAGAACTGTAGATGTCATTAGCTGCATTTACTCTTGCTACATTATTATTTGCTGCCCTGATATCTTTATTTTCAAAATATAAAAACTCATTTCCGGCCCAAAATTGGGTTTGGGTATCATATTTATAGACTAAATCATTCCCAATAGTGTATTGAGGGACGATATTTTTAATAGCGTTGTTGAGTTGTCCATTTTGGAGCAGAACCACTTTTACGTTTTTTAACGGATTTTGAAATGTAATACTGTTTGATTTTATGGTAAAATCTACGTTGTGTTTGAAATCCAAATTGCTGACGGTGCGTGCTCTTTTTACCTGAATAGGAACTGTAGCCAGATCTTCATAGAGAATGAATCGTCTGGAAAAAACGACTTCTTTTTCTTCATTTAAAACTTTAAGAATGTAATTTCCGCTAATCAGTAATTGTGTAAATTGATTTGGAATCGATAGTCTGTAGTGCGAATAGATTTGCAAAGTGTTGAAAGAATTGGTGTAATCTGTGATTCTTTGGTTATCAAAACCTTTTAAATACTCGTTTTTTGGTATTTCTGATGGAATCCAATTGTAGTTGCAATGAATGATTTCGTAGTAATAGTTTGCCTCGTTGCCAAACAAATCATCAAATTGCAATTGAAATCCTTCTCCTAATTTCAATATTGGAATTGCATTTTGGTTGCTTTGCGAAAAAGAAATGGTTTTAATATTATATGGTGGAGCTACTTCATTTTCTGCTTGCGCAAAAGTGCAGTAGGAAGAAAAAAGCAGGAATAGCGAAAATGTTTTGAGAAAGGTTTTTGTCATCTTGTGTTTTGCTTGGACATTGTAAATATAGTCATTCGGATTCATTTTAATTAGAGTGTTTTTAGGATAAAAACGTGAATTGTGTTTGTGCGTAATTTCTGTTAAATATTATATAATAATTGATGAAAATTGAAGTAATATTTTTAGTTTTGACTAAGAATAAACCAACCAATATGAAACAACTTAGTAAATTAGCCTTAGGGCTATTGCTTTTTCCAGTTGCGATTTTCGCACAGGAAATTGATTATTCAAAAGCGATTCCTTTTGATTCCACTGTTAAAACAGGAAAACTTAAAAATGGTCTTACTTATTACATCAAGAAAAATGCCAAACCAGAAAACAAAGTCGATTTAAGGCTGGTTATCAATGCGGGTTCTATCCTTGAGAATGACGACCAACAAGGGCTGGCTCACTTTATGGAGCACATGAGTTTCAATGGAACCAAACGTTTTCCAAAAAACAAATTGGTTGATTATCTACAAAGTATTGGTGTGAAATTCGGGCAACACTTAAATGCGTATACGAGTTTTGACGAAACTGTTTATTTCTTGCCGATACCGTCAGACAGTTCAGAAAAATTAGAGAATGGTTTTAATATCATTGAAGATTGGGCGTTTAATGCCAACTTGACGCCGGAAGAAATTGATAAAGAAAGAGGCGTTGTGCTCGAAGAATACCGTTTGGGTTTAGGTGCTCAAAAAAGAATGATGGGTCGTTATTTGCCAAAAATGATGTACAAATCGCATTATGCGGATCGTTTGCCAATTGGTAAAAAAGAAATTTTACAAAATTTTAAATACGACAAACTTGTAAGTTTCTATAAAGATTGGTATCGCCCGGATTTAATGAGTGTTATCGTTGTTGGGGACATTGACGTAGCCGAAATGGAGAAGAAAGTTATTGCTCATTTTGCAAGCTACCAAAATCCTAAAAATGAAAAACCAAGAAAAACTTTTGAGGTGCCAAATCATAAGGAAACTTTTGTAGCAATTGAAAGCGATAAAGAAGCAACAAGCGCGCAAGTGCAATTGGTGTATAAGGATTATGGTATGCCAAAGCCCGTTGTTACGATAAAAGATTTTAAAGATTATGTAGTCGAAGGATTATTTACCACCATGTTGAATTCAAGATTGGGTGAGTTGGCTAATTCAGCAACACCTCCGTTTACTTATGGATATTCCTATCACGGTGAAACTTTTGCCAGAAACAAAAAAGCGTATCAGTCAGTAGCAATGTCGCAAGAAGATAAGCAATTAAATGCTTTGAAGGTTTTGGTTACTGAGAATGAAAGAGCTAAGAAATTTGGCTTTACGCAAGGAGAATTAGATCGATCAAAAGCAGAATTTTTAGCCACTATCGAAAAATCATATAATGATAGAAATAAAACCAATTCTGAAAGTTTTGTTGGTGAATACCAAGCTAATTTCTTAGAAAAAGAGCCAACTCCAGGAATTGAATGGACATTTGCTACAATGAAACAAATTTTGCCTACAATTGACTTGAAAGATGTAAATGGTTTTATAAAAGAATACATTAAAGATGACAATCGCGTTATTGTTCTAACAGGGCCTGAAAAAGTAGGTCTTAAAAAACCTTCAGCGCAAGATGTTTTGAACGCATTAAAGGTAGATGTTGACCAAATAAAGCCTTATGAAGATGTAGCTGTAGCAAAAGGGCTGTTGAGGGAAGACATTGTTTCAGGAACTATCATTAAACGAGAAAGTAATGATATTATGGGTACAAAAACGTTGTTTCTATCCAACGGAGTTAAAGTTACTTACAAAAATACCGACTTTAAAAATGATGAGATTCTTTTTGAAGCAGTAAGTTTAGGTGGAAGCAATCTGTATTCTAATGATGTGATGAAAAAAGTTCAGTTTGCTAATGGAGCTCTAACGGAAGCTGGTTTCTCCGGTTTAAAATTAAATGACATCAATAAATTCATGACGGGTAAAATTGCCAGTGTAAATCCTTATATCGGAAACACGACTGAAGGTTTGAGAGGAAAAACTACTCCAAAGGATTTAGAGTATTTGTTCCAAATGACGCATGCCTATTTTACAGATTTAAATTTAGACGTAACTGCTTTTGAAGGATACAAGCAAAAACAATCTGCTTTTTTTAATAATATGGCATCACAACCCGGATTCTTTTTTTAACAAGAATTTTATGGTTATTTGAACAAGGAAAATCCAAGATTTAATGGTTTGATTCCAAATGAAAAAACTTGGGGAGAAACCGATTATACTTTGGCATACAATAAATACAAAGAGCGTTTTGCAAATGCTGGAGATTTTGAATTTTATTTTGTTGGAAATGTAGATGACAAAACAATGGAAACTTATGCTGCTAAATATTTAGCGTCTTTACCTTCAATGGATAAGAAAGAAAAAGCGACTGATTTAGG
Source organism: Flavobacterium xylosi (assembly GCF_042787345.1). Classification (NCBI taxonomy): domain Bacteria; kingdom Pseudomonadati; phylum Bacteroidota; class Flavobacteriia; order Flavobacteriales; family Flavobacteriaceae; genus Flavobacterium; species Flavobacterium xylosi. Next base: position 139,905 of record NZ_JBHZPZ010000002.1, read on the forward strand.
CTACAGAATGCTTAAAGGTGATTTGAAAAAAGTGGTGGATAAAGGAACTGATCCAAAAAGTTCTGTAACTATCATGTATTATGGCGATGCCGTTTATTCTGATAAAGAAGCTGCAGCGATGGAGGCTTTAGGCGAAGTTTTGAGTATAAAATTAATCGAAGAGTTAAGAGAAAACGAAAGCGGAGTATACGGAATCAGCGCAAGGGGAAGTATGAATAAAGTGCCAAATGGTTCTTATAGTTTTAGTATTGGGTTTCCATGTGGTCCAGAAAACACGGAGAAATTAACGGCTTCTGCATTAAAGGAGTTACAAAAAATAATTGACAACGGACCTGAAGCAAAAGATGTTGTTAAATTTAAAGAAGCAGAATTACTTGACTACAAAAAGAATATTAAAGACAATAGGTATTGGTTAAGCAATTTTACGAAGTCGTTTGTAAACGGAACGAATCCAGCTGAGATTCTTCAAACGGAAGAAAAAATCAGTGAAATAACTGCAAAAGACATTCAGAATGTTGCCAAAAAATATCTGACAAAAGATAAAGTAATCGGAATGTTGATGCCGGAGAAAAGCTAAAAGAATTTGGTTATTTAATACTAAAAAGCCCGCTAAATATTTTTTTTAGCGGGCTTTCTTATTTATTGTCTGTTCTGGTTTATTTAAAGCAAACCGGAATGATTTCTCCTTTGGCCAGACAATATTTTTCCGCTAATTCAGGTGCTATTTTGTTGGTGTAATCTTCCTCAATTACTTTGAAACCGATGCTTCTTAATTTATCAAAATAATCTCTGCCGTAAATACGTACATGGTCGTACTGGCCGAAGATTTTAGCACGCTCTTTCTGATCCGTAATCGTATCATCTGCAAAAGTAGTGGCTCTGGACAAATCTTGTGGGATTTGTAAAATTGCCATTCCGCCTGGTTTTAACACACGATATAATTCCCGCATAGCTTTGGTATCATCCGGAATGTGTTCCAAAACGTGATTGCAAAGTATAATATCATACTGATTATCCTCGAAAGGCAAATCGCAAATATCCGCTTTCACATCGGCTAATGGAGAAAATAAATCGGTTGTGGTGTAGTCGAGATTTTTTTGATTTCGAAACAATTTATAGAAAGCTTGTTCTGGTGCAAAATGCAATACTTTCTTTTTTGTCGTCGAAGTAAAAAAATCAGTTTGCTCATTCAAATATAGCCAAAGCAATCGGTGTCTTTCCAGTGAAAGTGTACTTGGTGAAAGTACATTGTTTCGTTGCGTTCCGTATCCGTAAGGCAAGAACATTCTAAAACTTTTCCCGTCAATAGGATCCGTGAATGTGTTTCCTTTTAAAGCAAAGGCAAGAACGGGACGCGCTACATAACTTAATCGTATCAATAAAGGACGCGGTATAGTATTGAGTATTAATTTAAAGAGTTTTTTCATTACAAGACTAAAGGTGTTTTCCTAAATTCATCCTCTTCAGTACTCACGATTCCTAATGCTTTATATACATAAGCAAAAGTCGATAATATCTCTGGTTTTCCATCAATTATAGCTACATCATGCTCAAAATGGGCGCTTGGTTTTCCATCGGCAGTAAGGATTGTCCAGCCGTCTTTGAGTTGTTTGATGTTTCTGGTTCCCATGTTAATCATAGGTTCGATTGCCACAACCATTCCTTCAACAAAAAGCTTTCCTCTTCCTTTTTTACCATAGTTAGGCATTTCAGGATCTTCATGCATTTTTTGTCCTAGTCCGTGTCCTACCAGTTCACGAACGACACCATAACCATGTGCTTCAGTATATCGTTGAATAGCATTTCCAACATCTTCCACGCGGTTTCCTAATTTCAATTCTCGGATTCCTACGTACAAAGATTCTTTGGTTATTTGTAATAATTTTTTGGTTTCAGGAGCAACTTCACCAATTTCAAAAGAGTAAGCATGATCGCCGTGGTATCCGTTTTTATACGCGCCGCAATCTACAGAGATTACGTCGCCACTTTCTAATGGTTTGTTGTTTGGAATTCCATGAACCACTTGAGCGTTTGGACTCATGCAAAGTGAATTTGGAAAATCATATAATCCAAGAAAACTTGGTTCAGCGCCATGGTCACGAATGAATTCTTCGGCTAATTTGTCCAGATATAAAGTAGTAACTCCTTCTTTGATTTCAGAAGCAATCATCCCTAATGTTTTTGATACGATTAATGCACTTTCGCGCATTAATTCTATTTCTTCACGTGATTTTACTATAATCATAATTTTGAATTTTCAGTTTGCAAAAGTACGATTTTATAAATTATTTAATCCGGATTGGCCATAATTTTAAATAGCTCCGAATTTGAAATGAAAAAACGGTTCTCCAAAGCTATCTTTGAAAGCTGTGCGCCGACTAAATTATTCTCTCTGGTATTAATTAGAAATAACGAACTTTCACCAAAAGAAAATAATCTTTCCTCGGAATTTAACATCGTTAGATTATCTTGAACTAACCCTTTGATGAGTTCTTTTTGGATTAATAAGGATTCAATTTCCATTTTTTGGGCATTGATTTTATTAGTCAATTGTACTTTTTCAAGGTCTAATGCGAATTCGGTTTCCTGTACTTTGTATTTCGCTAATTTCAAACTTCCGCGTTCTTTTCTAAGAAATAAAGGGAAATAAAAATCCAATCCAATTTTATAATCTTGAAAACGGTAGTTGTCAATGTAACTCGGTTCCGATAAATAGGAATAGCCAACATCGATTTTTGGCAAAAGCATATTGGCTTTGAGCTTTCTCTCCACATTGAGCATGTCAATCTTGCTTTGCAACGCATTGATTTTTGGATGATTGGTGATCGAGAAATCCGTATTTAATAAATCATTTGTTTTTAAACTTTCCTGAATCGTCAATTCTAATTCTGTTTCGGGAATTAACTCATCGGATAATTCCAGCGGAATATTGTTTTCCAACCAAAGAAAATTTGCGAGTTCTAATTTGGCTTTAGCCAATTTAAGATTTGAATCTTCTAAGCTGAGTTTTCTGTTTTTAACAATAATTCCTGCTTCAATACTATCTATCGCTGGTTTGTCTCCTTGTTTGATTAAAGATTGAATACCAGTAAACCTAATTTCTGCATTACTATTGTACTGTTCATAAAGTTGTACTTCATTAAAGTTTTTTTTCCAGTTAAAATAAGCAAGGGAGGCGTCATACAATACAGCAATAGCTTGTAGTTTTCGTTCTGCTTGGCTTAATTGCATCTGCATTTTTGCTTTTCGTACATCCGCCATTCTTTGATTGATAAACAATCCTTGTCCAAGTGGTACGGTCACGCCCAGCGAAGTTAATCCTTGATTAGGAACAGTGTTTTCAGGATTTAAATACAGACCTTCATTATTGTCAAAGCCAGCCTTTATCTCGATTCCATACCAAGTGGGAATTTTAAAACGGCTGTTCAATAGTGAATAATATTCAGTGTCTTTGAATTGTTTTTTGCTGAAATCAACCTCAATTTTTGGGTCAAATCCACCACGGGCCATCATCAAATTAGCTTGTGCCTTATTAATTTCTAAGTTGGCATTTCTCACCAATGGATGGTATTTCTTTACATATCCAAGAAATTCATTATAAGTAAATTCTTTTGAATTAATATCTTGCGCTGATGCAACAAACCCTGAGAATAAAAACGCTAGAAGTAGATGTTTCATTATTTCTTTTCTTTTGTATTTTTGGATATTGGTTTGTAATAATTTGGTGGAAATCCGTTCAGTGATCGCCACAATTCAAACCAAACAGGCACATTATTTAGCAGAGCGATAGTTTGTGCACCAGCTCCAATACTAAGTTGTGTAGGCCATTTATGATCATTTTTATCAGGTGAAATCAAAACGCGATATTTACCGTTCTCACTGATGAAGTTTTCAATGGCTACAATTTCACCACCAAAAGTTCCGTACGACATGTTTGGCCATCCGGAGAATACAATCGTAGGCCAGCCATCAAACCAAACCCTAACTTTTTCTCCTTTGCTTAATAGCGGAAGGTCAATTGGGTTTACAAAAGTTTCGACGGCAATATCATATTTTGAAGGCATTATGGTTGCAATTGGCGTTCCTTCTTTGATGGTTTCTCCTATTCCGGATTGCAATGCCCTGTTGATGTATCCGTTTTGCGAGGCTTTGATATAATACATTCCGTTTCTAATGCTGTAATTTGCATATTGATTTTCAAGTTTATTCACTTGCGCATCGGTGTCGTACTGACTGCTAAGCGCTGTAAATTTGTCACTATTGGCTTTTGAGACCTTCTCAGCATACTCCGCGATTATTCTGTTTATCTCAACTTTAGCATTAATTAACTCGTTTTTGCTGGTTAAGTATTTATTTTCCTGAGTGATAATTTTCGCTTCCACTTCTTGTAACTTCAGTCTTTTTTCTTCAATATCAGTCAGAGGTTTCAATCCTTCCTTATTCAGCTGAACGGAACGATCATATTGCGTATTGGCTATCTTTAGCTGGGTTTTCACGGCAACTAAATCCATACTGTCACTTTTTATTTTCAAAACCGATTGTTTGATTTTATTTTGTGCTTGTTCGAGTTTCAAAACTTTTTCTCTTTCAATCGCTTGTACCTGACCGGAAAGCGTGCTTACTTTTGAACCATACGATTGCAAAGATTGTTTTTTTGCATCTATTTGATTTTTTGTGTTTTGAACTAAATTTGGATCCATATAATCCTCTTTTATCTCTGAAATGAATACAATTGTATCGCCTTTCTTTACAAAATCACCTTCCTGAACATACCATTTTTCAAGTCGACCAGAAATAACACTTTGAATAGATTGCGGTCTTTGGCTTGGTTTTAATGTGGTTACAGCTCCGGTTCCTGAAATGTTTTGTGTCCAAGGTAAAAACAGCGCAATCACGCCAATTATTGAAACGCCGGCTATAATTCTGTTTAAGATTTTATAGTGAGGTCTGTTGGCTAAGTTTTTCACTGTTTCGTATTGATTTAGTGACGGAAGTTTTGTTTTATTTTCGGATATGTTTAGCATGATGTTTCAGTTTTTGAGTCCAATTTGATGAATCCGTTTTGCATCGTAATTTTTCGGCTGCATTTAGTTTTCCAATATGGATTTTTTGAGGAAACAATAATGGTCCATTTGTTTGTATCGGAAGTGATAAAATCAATAATTTCATTGGCTACTTTTTCATCCATGCTATCGGTTGGATCTTCGTAAAAAAGTATTTTGGGCCTGTGAATAATACTTCTTGCCAATAAGATTTTGTGTGCATTAGACGAAGATAATTGTTTTCCTTCGGGGAAAATCTTTGAATCTAAACCGTTGGGTAGTGATTTGATATAATTGCTTAGTTGAACGCCATCAATAGCCCATTTTATATCTTCGAAAGATATTGATGGGTCTTTAAAAGTAATGTTTTCTAATATTGTTCCTTCAAATGGAGTTTCACTGTGGATAACGCCGCCTATTTGAGTTCGGTACTGTTTTAGGTTTATTTTTCGGAAAGTATCGTCATTGATGTAGAAAGAGCCGGATGTAGGTTGCAGTAAACCAGCTAGTAGTCGAATTAGGGTTGTTTTTCCGGATCCGTTTTCTCCATCAATTACTATTTTTTCTCCTTGCTCAACTTTTAGAGTGATTGCATTTAAAATTTCGTTGTCAGAGTCAGGGAATTTGAATTTAATGTTTTCTGTTTCTAAAACTATTTTCGTGTAGCAACTGTCATTTTTGACAGTTGTATCATCTTCTAATTCTAAATCGGTTACTTGTCCGATTTTTTCAACTGAAGTTAGTACATCATAAAAAGTTTCCAATCCAAGGATTATTTTTTCGACTGAATTAATTACCAATAAAATAATGATTTCTGCAGCAACAAACTGCCCAATATTCATTTGCTGAGACAATACTAAAAATCCACCTATCGATAATAAACTGGCCGTAATAATTATTTTAAAAATAATTAATTGACTGAATTGTCTTTTAATTATATTAAAATGTTTTTCACGGTAATTGAGGTAATCAGAAACAATATGATTGTTTTTTTCTAAAGCAAAATCATAATGAAGTTCATTTTTGAAACTGAAATTATTACGAGCCATTTCCTGCAACCAACCGGCCACTTTATATTTGAATTTTGATTCTTTTAAACTGGTTTCTAAGCCAGATTTGTACGAAAATTTGAAGATGAAATAGAGAAGAAAGAGCAATAAAATACCAAATACGATGAAGTAGGGGTGGTACAATGACAATAATAGAATTCCAAAAACAATTTGAAGTAAGGCAGCGGAAAAATCTATTAATAACTTAGAAGTTCCTTTTTGAATAGTCATCGTGTCAAAAAATCGATTGGCTAGTTCAGGTGGATAGGAATTATACAATTGATCCATTTTTATTTTTGGCAATCGGCCTGCAAATTCAAAAGAGGACCGAACAAATATTTTTTGCTGTAAGTTTTCTGTAATTCGCAATTGCATTAGGGACAAAACACCTACCAAAGCTACGCCAAAAACGACCAAAATAACAAGTACAATCCAAGAAGCACTGACTCTGCCTGATTGAATAAAATTGATGATCGCCTGAATTCCCAATGGAAGAGACAAACTGATTAATCCTGCAAAAATGGCATAGAAAAATATTTGATAGACATCTTTTTTGTCTAATTCGAGTAAGTTATAAAATCGTTTTAAAGGAGTCATAATAGCTTTGATTTGTTTTATCGTAAGACATTTTTAATAAGATTCAGGTAAAATTGGGTGGTGGTTATGGATTCATTACAATCAGTTATGGTTTTTAAATGCTCCTTTAGGAAATGTTGGTGTAAGCTACCCTCAACTATTGTTGAAACTAGTGATTTTGCGAAGGGATAACTTGGATTGACCTCGTTTACTATAGCCACAATTTGATTAATTACCCTTTTATATATCAGAAAAAAACCTTCTTTATTTTCCTGATCAATCTCTTTTGTCTGAAATGTTTTCGTGAATTCTGCAATAATAATTTTATTTAAAATAGCTTCATTAATATGTTCAGTATCGGTGTCATCTGTAACTTTTTCAGTTACGATGGTTATTGCTTTGTTCAGTTTTTCAAATGGGTCTGTGATATTCGTTGTAGCAAAAAGAAGTTTATATTCCATCCAACTCCAGTACCACGAGGATAAATAGACTAATAATTTATGTTTATTCTCGAAATATCTATATATGGAGCTTTCATTGGAGCCAATTTTTTCACCCAATTTTTTGAACGTGAAATTATCAAATCCAATTTCGTCAATCAAAATAATACCATGTTCTATAATTTTTTTACCTAAGGGTGATGTTTCTGGATTCTTAACGTATATTTTTTCGTTGACTTTTATCGTTAAGTTGGTTAAGATTGTATTCATAATTGATAATGTTTGTGTAAATGCTTCAGCAATGACGTGTTTAAAAAAGCGTTTCGTTAAATGAAGTATAACGATTAATTTCGCACTTTAAAATTCAAAGTATAATATTTAATGTTTAAATTTCTTATAAAAACCATCGTAGAGGCAATAATACGGTGAGAAATATAAATGAACATTTAGTATAAAAGGGATCTTTTTAACTTAGCACTGTTCTAACAATTTAGTTAGTATTGGTAAAAAGTTACATTAAAATTAAAATGAACGTCATTGGGCTTTATTTTAAAATAAATTTCGCAATGCCAATAATTAAATTTTGCAATTACTAAAACATTTACTTTTCTTATTTCGTTTATTACAGTTTGATTCTGAATCCAAAATTCAAATTTTCTCCAGAACGATCTGGAATTATGATTTTATTATCTCGCATATCTAGGAACTGTAAATGCTCTAATTGTTTAATTTCCTTAGGAATTTCCTTAAATTGATTATTATTTAAATACAAAAATTCTATGTTTTTCAAACTTCCAATAGAATTTGGTACACTATTTAAATTGTCATTTTCTAAATGTAATATTCGTAGAGAAGGCATTTTGCTCATTATTTTGATGTTTGCTTCTAAATTTAAATTCTTTTCATCATTTAAAAACAGTTCCTCTAAACTTCTTAACTTCCAAAAATCTTCTGGCAATACTGAAAAATCATTTCCACTTAATTCTAGTGTTTTAAGTTTTGACAAAAGGATTATCTCCTTAGGAAGTTCCTTTAAGTGGTCGTTTTTTAAGCTCAAATATTCAAGATTAATAAATTCTGACCAATTAACGCCGTCTAGTTTTAATGTTTGATTACTTAAGTTAAGGCGAAATACTTTTTCCGGATCCTTCAATGCTAGTTCTATATTCGTAAACTCCTTTTTGATATCATTTGAATCAGCTATTTGCCCAAAGCTAAAGTGGGAAATAAGAATAACGGCGATGGTGTATATAGTTTTCATTTTGTTATGTTTAATCGGTTTTTTATTACCATTAAAGCAGTGTTAACAACTATTATTTAAGATTCATGTAATCGTTTATTTCAAGAATCCCGCGTGTTATTACAAAGCAATATATTTTACTTGCAAATATAATAGTAATACTATTGATTATGATAATATTTAACTTTTATTTATAAAAAAGCTACTCGAATGGAGTAGCTTTTTTTAAAAATAGTAGGAATTAAGTAGACTTATAACAAAGAATGACAAGTCATAACTTCTGGTTTTTCTATTCCCATTAATTCTAATATAGTTGGAGCAATATCGCCAAGAACTCCATCATGAACCACTCTTAAATCTTTGTCCACTAAAATAATTGGAACTGGATTTGTAGTATGCGCGGTATTTGGACTTCCATCAGGGTTAATCATCGTCTCACAGTTTCCGTGATCCGCAATTACAATAGTTGTATAATTATGAGCTAATGCTGTTGTAATTACTTTTTCGACACATTTATCAACGGCTTCGCAGGCCTTTATAGCTGCATTCATCATGCCGGTATGACCTACCATGTCACAATTGGCAAAGTTCAGACAAACAAAATCTACTTCTTCTTTTTCCAATTCAGGAACTAAAGCATAAGCCAATTCAAATGCGCTCATTTCTGGTTGCAAGTCGTAAGTAGCCACTTTTGGAGAATTTTTCAGGATGCGGCTTTCGCCAATAAAAGGTAATTCTCTACCGCCAGAAAAGAAGAAAGTCACATGAGGATATTTCTCTGTTTCGGCAATACGGATTTGTTTTTTTTGTGCTTTCTCGATAACTTCTCCAAGAGTTTCAGTAAGGTTATCTTTATTATAAACAACTTTTACGTTTTTATAGGTTTCATCATAATTAGTAAGCGTTACATAATACAAATTGAGTTTGTGCATGTTTTGTTCATGACAATCCATTTGCGTCAATACTTCTGTTAATTCTCTTCCTCTGTCCGTTCTGAAATTAAAGAAAATAACGACATCATCTTCTTCAATTGTGGCTAATGGTCTGTCATATTCATCGACCATAACTGTAGGATGAATAAATTCATCGGTTACATTAACTTCATAACTTTCTTCGATGGATACAACCGCATTTGTTGAATGTGTTCCAATTCCATTTACCAACAAATCGTAGGCAAGTTTTACTCTTTCCCAGCGTTTATCACGATCCATCGCATAATAACGTCCCACAACCGAAGCCAGTTTTACGGTTGTATCAGCAATATAATCCTGTAAATCCTTAATGTAATGTTTACCGGATTTTGGATCTACATCACGACCATCCGTGAAGGCATGAACAAAAACTTTTTGTAATCCGTGTTGTTGTGTCGCGTCAATCAAGCCAAGTAAATGAGAAGTATGCGAGTGTACACCACCATCAGAAACTAATCCTAAAAAGTGTACTTTTTTATTGTTTATTCTGGCATAAGTAAAGGCATCAACTAAAACTTGCTCTTTTGCTAAAGTTTCATGTGCAACAGCAAGATTAATTTTGGCTAAATCCTGATAGACAATTCTACCGGCACCAAGATTCATGTGTCCTACTTCGCTGTTTCCCATTTGTCCTTCCGGTAGACCTACGTTTAAGCCATCGGTTCTAAGTTGAGCACTTGGATAGTTTCTATAGAGACTGTTAATAAATGGGACGTTTGCATTGTCAATTGCTGATACTTTCGGGTCAGGGGATTTTCCCCAACCGTCCAAAATCATAAGAATTACTTTTTTGTTCATTGTACTGTGTTTTAAACAAAGATAAAGTATTTCTAAAAATGTTCGAATGTATGGAAATCACTATTATACATTCAGTGGTTATCCACAATAAAAAATGATTATTTTGTTGCGGATAGTTGTCTTTTTTAAAATTAATGCATTTAGAATTTATTCTTAACCTGATTGTAATCTATAAAATAACGCACACTTATGGAGAAAACATGACTCAAGGCATCGTTATTCAGTAAATTGGTGACGTTCTCCGTAAATTCTTTATTGATGTTTCTGTCAAATCCACCAGCATTATTTCGGTATAAAACAGAAATTTGACTTCCCGGCGCAAACCACCAAGAATAAGACAAGTCAGCATTCCACGAATAAAAACTGGAATTTTTGTTGTCTGTGTATCCGGAAAAATTAGTCAATCTTCCGTTTTGTTCTAATGATAAAGTATTTTTATTTTCGGCGTATGACCAGTATTGGCGTAACGAAATATTAAATGTCATCTGGCTGTTAAGTGAATACTTTCCAGAAAGTGTATTGGAGTAGGTAATTACATTTCTATTTGCAAAAATTATAGTATTTGGAGTAGCCGAACTCATGTCGTCATTGATACTGTCAATGTATCCTTTGTTATTGTTTTGTCTGAAAAAGTTGAAGTTGTAATTCAGTGATAATTTGTTATTAAAACGATATCTTGGACCCAGAGAAAACCCATAGGAATTTCTTCCCGGCTCATCAAAAATAGCGTAAGATGGATTGAAATCAATGGCAAAACTATTGTTATAATTGGTCGAGATGTATATAAATCCACCAATTTTAGTGGGTTTTATTACAAATCGGTCTGCTGTTCTAGGTTCGTAATAATCGTAGGTTTCCACCGGATTGGCATCGAAACCTATTCCGAAGTAATGATTTTTTTTGTTCTTCGAATTAATCTGAAAGTTAATATTACCGGACTGTAACTTACCCTTTTCTTTTTGAAATTGTGAATAAGCATTTATTCGGGCATCGAAAGTGTTAAAATACTTCGTCGGATTAAGGATTCGATAACTGCTATTAGCGTATAAACTGTAATAATTAGTTTCAAAATTGATTCCTAAGTCATTATTGTCAAAATCTTTGGTTGTAACATCAGCCCCTACACCATAACGGAATTTGCCGCTGGTTTCAGAAAAATTCAATTGAGAATTAATTCCTTTTTTAGCTTCTACACCATTTATATAACTGTACTTGAAATCACCAGCAAGGTTGTAGGTGTTTTTCTTGGTGTTCAAATCCCAAACTAATGCGGTCACATTTCCATCTCTAAAACTTCCATTTCTTGTCACGTTCGTGTTTACAAAGGCAACTGATGAATTTTTGCGAAAGCGTTGGTCTAAAACCAAAACATTGTAATTTGACAGCGGTTCAACTATTTCTTTTCTTATTTCCTGAGTATCGTTATTTCGAATGGTTGCAGTTGTTTTTTCGGTAACGGCATTTAAGATTCCAACTCCCAATCCATTTTTGGTTCTCCCAGATATTTTCAAAGCATTGATAAGATTTACACTTGCGGGATTATCAATAATTTCTTCATTTGCAGCTGCAGTAGGATAATTGATTGGATTTCCTCCAATTCGTCTGGAATAAACCAAATTCCCTTTGCTAAACAAGTCTGTTCCTTCCGTAAAAAAAGGTCTGTTTTCATTGAACTGTTGTTCGAATGGACCTAAATTCAGAATTTGATCATCGTATTTTGTTTGTCCAAAATCAGGAATTAGAATCATATCTAGCGTAAAAGCGTCGTTTATTCCATACTTTAAATCCAATCCGCCTTTGAGCGTTCCGTATGTCTTTTGTCTTGCGTCAGCATTTACATAAAAAGAGGAATACGGTAAAAGGAAAAGTCGGATAGGTGGTTTTATATTTTCAATTCCTTCTAAAACTCCGGTTTGTTGGGTGAATGTTCCCAATTTCGAATCAATAAAGTTCCAAGTAAATTTTTGTCGGTCTCGTCTTATTTCTCTAAAAAAATTAATGCCCCAAGTTTGTTTGTTTTCTCCTGAAAAACGGAGTGCAGCGTATGGAATTCGTATTTCTACGACCCAGCCTTTATCCGTAATTACGGCTTTACTTTCCCAAACCGCGTCCCAAGAATAATCCTCCCCATTGGTATCTGTGGTAATGCAATCCGCCTGACCATCAGCAGCATTTACAAAAAATTGAAAATCTTGTTGTCCATCATTAAAACCATTTATAAAAACACCAAAAAGGTCAGAAGTACCAAAATCATCTCGTTGTGAAATTTCTTTCATGATTTTGTTTGGTTCATTGTCATACATCAACGCAGCAACATAGATGGCGTCATTATCATATAAAACTTTTACTTCGGTTTTTTTGTTTTCTGGAATTGGCTTACCGTTATCAGGGTCAAACATGATGAAATCGGTTGCTACCGGAGCTGATATCCATGCTGCTTCCTCTATTTTTCCATCAATGGTTATGTTTTCTGAAATAGACCTAGTTTGTAGTGTTTTTTTTTGGCCGTAGCCAAGTAATGAAAAAAAGAGAATGATTATAAGAAGTAATTTTCTCATGTAATTTTGATTGATATAGATGATTGATGAAATTCTTTTGATTGAATTTTAATAATAGACTATAGTTTTAAGAATTTGTTACAGTTTTTAAGAAAAATTAAACTCCATTATATTGCAAAAAAAAATGAGATTGAACACTAGGTGTTTTCAATCTCATTTTTTATGAAGATAGTCCTAAGGTTTAAAATGTATTTTTCACCACATTGTAATCAATAAAATAACGAAGACTTACTGAAAATACGTTAGTTAGATTGCCGTTAAAAACACTTTTAAAGTTCGTGTTTAAATTCTTTTCAACAATGCTGGCTCTTTCCAGTGAATAATTTCGATACAAAAAAGATATTTCACTTCCTGGAGCAAACCACCAGGAATAGGATAAATCAAAATTCCAAGAATTAAAATTTCGATCTTTATTGGTCGAATAGACATTGTTTGGAATCAGATAACCATTGTTTTGCAGGGTATAAAATTCATGGTTTTGAGAATAGGACCAGTAATAACGAGCGGTAAGATTAATAGTCATCTTATCGTTTATGGCATATTTTCCGGTTATGTCATTTTGTAGTATTTCCCTATTTCGTTCTGCAAAAATAATTCCAGCATTGTCAAAAGCCACCCAGCCTATGTCATTTTTTTTAATGGTATAATCTAATACATAGGATAATGAAAATTCGTCATTAAACCTGTATTTTGGGCCTAAAGCAAGCCCGTAATTAATTCGGCCATCCTGATCATATATTGCGAAACTTGGAGTGAAGTCAAAAGTAAAAGCATTATTACTGTTGAATTCAGTTCCAAAATAAGATGAAATTCTTCGTGGGATTTGCAGGTATCTGCCGTTTTCACGCGGTTCATAAAAATCGAAAGTTTCTAATGGATTTATTACCAAAGCCAATTCAAAGTAATTATTGTTCCGTGATCTGGCCTTTATGACCGTTTTATACCAGCCCTCTTGCAATTTACCGGTTGTATTCTGAATTTCCAGATTCAATTCCTGTTCTATCTTAAAAGTATTAAAAAACTTTATAGGATTTAAGATTCTATAACTGCCATTTGCAAAAGCACTGTGATAATTCGTATAGAATATAATTCCTAAATCATTGATGTCATAATCTCTGGAAAGATATTTTCCGGAAAGATAATATCGATATTTTCCGCTTGTTTTTGCAAAGTTTAACGACGTCTTAAAACCAGTGTAGTCTTCTGTTGTATTGATGCTACTATACTTAAAATCCCCATATAAATTATACATATTTGCTTTGGTATTCAAGTCAAATAATAATGCGGAAACATTGGCATCCCTGAAATTTCCATTTCGGGTGGTATTGGCATTGACAAAAGAAACAGATGAGTTTTGGTTAAAACGCTGATCCAGAACTAACATATTATAATTAGTTAAGGGTTCAATAACTTCTTTTCTGTTTTCGTTGGTGTCATTATTTCGGATGGTAGCGTAGGTTTTTTTAGTAATGGCATTCAAAAAACCAATTCCCAAACCTTTCTCCGTTCTGCCTGATACTTTTACCGCATTGATTAGTTTTACGCTACTCGGGTAATTGGTGATTTCTTCATTATCTGCAATTTGTGGTTCCGTGCTTGGTGCGCCACCAATTCTTCTGGAATAAAACAATCCACCTTTGCTAAATAAATCCGTTCCTTCAGTAAAAAAAGGTCGATTTTCATCAAACCTTTGTTCAAAGGGCTCGAGATTTAATATAGCATTATCAAATTTTGTCTGTCCAAAGTCAGGTACTAAAATAGCATCCAGTGTAAAGGAATCATTAATTCCGTATTTTAGGTCTAAACCAGCTTTGAATGTAGTGCTGGATCCTATGTCATTTTGTTGGTAATAAGCAGATGTGTATGGAATAAAGAAAAGCCGGGTAGGTGTTTTTATATTTTTTATTCCTTCAAGGATTCCTGCTTGCGGAATTACAGCGCCAATTTTAGTATCTATGTGATTCCAAGTATATTTTTGAACATCTCGTTTTATTTCACGCATAAAATTGAGTCCCCAAGTTTGTTTTTCAGCATTTGAAAATCGTAACGCCGCATATGGAATTTTCATTTCTACAACCCATCCAAAGTCCGTAAGTGTTGCTTTACTGTCCCAAATGGCATCCCATGTAAAATCTTCACTGTGTTCTGTTGCTAAACAATCCATCTGAACCCCGGCTGAACTCACATAAAATCTAAAATCTTGCTGTCCGTCATTAAATCCGTTGATATAAACAGAAAAAACATCTGAAACTCCAAAAACATCCCGGTTGGTTATCTCTGTTTTTATTTTGGCAGGATTATTGTCATATAGTAAAGCGGCAACGTAAATGGCATTATTATCGTATAATATCTTTACGTCTGTTTTTTTATCGGTACTAATCGGTTTGCCGTTATCAGGCTCATACATGACGAAATCGGTAGCCACTGATGCAGTTTTCCAAACTTCTTCATTTATTTTCCCGTCAATTGTAATGTTTTGAGTTATACGTGCTGTATGAAGAGCTTTTTTTTGACTATAGGTGCTAATACTGCAAAAAATTAAAAAAAGTAATGATAAATAAGTGTATTTCGGCATAAATCAGTATTGAATAAGGACAAAAATAGCAAAATTAACAGATAATGTATTTTTATTTTTATTTTAATACACAATATTTTTCAATTTATTTTGTTATATAATAATTAAATTTTTCATAATTTTTGTTTCTACTGTGAATTTATGTGTACGTTTGCCATCCCAAATTAATGTTTAACTTAAAGATATTCAATGATTTATAAGATATTTCCCGCTATTTTGTTTTTGCTTTTTTCGTTTACGACTAGCAAACCAAGTCTTCCTGAAACCAAGACCACTAAAACTGTACTATATGCCAAAACAATGACCAACAGCATAGATGCTAAGATTGAAATGGTTTATAATAGCTTACATTCCAATGAATTTGGCTTGCCTAAGCTAGAAAGCTTTACGGAAGCTTTGAAAGGTTTTTATTTGCTGAAAGAAAAAGGATTAGTTCAGAAAGACATATTGACTTTAATTGATTTCAGTTTGTCATCGAGCACCAAAAGACTTTGGGTAATCGATTTGACAACAAACACCATATTATATAATTCCCTTGTTGCACATGGAAGAAATACAGGTGAGGATTTTGCTTCTTCTTTTTCAAATGCAGCAGAATCCTATAAAAGTAGTTTAGGGTTTTACTCAACAGGTGAAATTTACAACGGAAAACATGGAATGTCACTTAAACTTGACGGACTGGAAAAAGGAATTAATGATAATGCAAGAAACAGAGGTGTGGTAATGCATGCAGCAGAGTATGTTTCTAATTCATTTGTAAAAAATAATCATAGATTAGGAAGAAGTCAAGGTTGTCCTGCTGTACCGGTAGAATTATCTAAGGATATTATCAATTCGATAAAAAACAAATCATGTTTCTTTATTTACCATCCTTCAAGAAGTTTTAAATTGGCTTCTGAATTAGTTTCATAAATTTTTGAACATTACAACATGTTCCCCAATATTTTCGATTTCAAATGGCATACCTTTTTTTTGGTATGCCATTTTTTGGTAAAAACCAACAGCGTCTTTTCGGGCATTGAACCAAATTAAATTTGCATTTCGGGTAATGCAGTATTTTTCACAATGGAGTATAAGGGCCTCAATCAATCCTTTTTTTCTGTAATTTTCTAAAACGGCCATGCCCTTAATTTGGTATTGGATATTTTCTGCAAATAAATCGGTGATGTTTTTAAATAATGAAATTACCCCTTTTAATTCCTGTTCTAGAAAAAGACCAAAATGAACGGTACTCTCAAAATTGTCGCCATCAAAATGACAGGTTTCTTTTGGTTTTCCAGCCCGAAGAACAGGATGTCTTACCGAAAAGGTTTCTTTTGCAGTTATTTCTTTGATGTTTTGCATTTTTTTTTAAATAAATTTTTAAGCAAATTAAGGTATAATAATTTCATATTAAATTCTTTATGTCTGAGAGATGCTTTTTTAAAAAGCTTTTGGGTGTAATTTTATGATTTTTTTCAAAAAAAAAACTTGCATTGAACCTATTTTATTATCTATATTTGCACCGTTGTTAATGCGAAAGTAGCTCAGTTGGTAGAGCTCCAGCCTTCCAAGCTGGTTGTCGCGAGTTCGAGCCTCGTCTTTCGCTCTAAACCTCAAATTTTTGGTTTGAGGTTTTTTATTTTACTGTTTTAATGCGAAAGTAGCTCAGTTGGTAGAGCTCCAGCCTTCCAAGCTGGTTGTCGCGAGTTCGAGCCTCGTCTTTCGCTCCAAAAACCTCAAACTTTTGTTTGAGGTTTTTTATTTAGAAGTTACGCGAGTCCCGAAACTTCGGGACATCCCGTGAAAGAAGAGATACGGGAAGCCTCGTCTTTCGCTCTTCAAAGCCGAAACTTAATTGTTTCGGCTTTTTTATTTATGCTCAGAATCATTTTATAGAACTCAAATCAGATCCGCTTTCTAATTCTTCAGGAGCTTGGTTTTGTCTAAAAAGTCTGGCTGATAAAGTACCTTTCAAAATAATTTTTGACTCTTTTACATCCAGCCAACTTCCTTCTCGTAACCCTAAAACAGGAACAGAGTTAAAAGCGTGAAATTCTTGTATTCTTGTTTCTCTTGTTTCTCCCATGTGTTTCGATTGAATATCCGCATCCAAATAATGAGGATTCAAATTGAAAGGAATCCATCCTAAGGTTTTAAAACTTGGAGGATAAATAATAGGCATGTCATTGGTGGTTTGCATCGTCAGTCCGCAGATATTACTTCCTGCGCTTGTTCCTAAATACGGAGTTCCGTTTTTGACTGTTTCTGCAAGAACAGTCATGACGTTGTTTTTGTACAATTGGGATACCAATAAAAATGTATTGCCACCACCGGTAAAAATTCCTTGAGCATTTTGAATTGCTGATGCTGGATCTTCAAATTCATGAATTCCTTTGACGGCTATATCCATTTTGGCGAAAGCCGAAGCTACTTTTGCAGTATATTCTTCATGTGATATACCGCCAGGACGTGCGTATGATATAAAAAGAATCGTTTTGCAATCCTTGAAATGCAATTGTAATTCAGGTAAAAGATAATCTAAATAGTCTCCACCGTGCAGGGTAGAAGTGCTGGCGATAATAATATTTTTCATTTTTATTTAGGTGAAAATAGTTTGGTATAAAGATATTAAATCATGCTTTTTAAAGTTGCATTTTAGAATGTTTAATTAACATATTTTTACCAAGTCATTAGTAATTAATTTAGAAAAGAGTAGGATACTTTTACGATTCTTATAATAATTCAAATTTGACTGTAAACCAATGACTAGAGCTGTATGCGTTTTTTTTATTTTGATGGCAACAAAGGCATTAGCGCAGGAACCAATTCCTGAGAACTTGAATGGAAAAATTATTGCAAGCTTGTCAAACCTAGAAGGGATTCATGTCTTTAATTTGAAAACCAAAAAAGCTGTAATTACAGATAATGAGGGACGTTTTTCAATATCCGCAACAGTTGGAGATACACTAATTTTTTCAGCTGTACAATTTAAAACAAAAAGAGTTGGTTTGACTTCGGAATATTTTGAACAAGATTTGTTTTATGTTACAATGACTCCAATTGTGAATCAATTACAAGAAGTTATCGTTAAAAAACAGGCAAATATCAATGCGGAGTCTTTGGGGATTATTTCAAACGGTCAAAAGAAATATACTCAAGCGGAAAGGAAATTAAAAACGGCGGGTGATTTTAAACCCATTAATTTATTGGGATTGCTTGGAGGGTCATTAGCCGGAGATCAAATTATAAATAAAATCAATGGAAAGACAGCGATGCTTAAAAAAGAGATTGAAGTCGAGAAGAAAGAGTCCTATTTGAACCAACTGGATAATTTATTCGATATCGATTATTCTGTAAATAAGTTAAAAATCCCTTCTGAATATGTAAAAGGATTTGAATATTATGTTGTAGAAAATGAAAAATTCACGACTATTTTAAAATCGAATAATAAAACAATGACCTCTTTTTTGATTGGGGAATTAGCCACTAAGTATAACGAAATTATATCCAGTGAAAACAAATAATACACTACTGTTTGTTTTCTTTTTTCTAACTCAAATTATTTTTGGACAAAATACTGCCGAAAAAGAAATTCGAGGAAAAATCACCGCTGAATCGGTTGCTGTCGAAGGGATAAACATATTGAATTCAACGAATCAAAGAATAACTGTTTCAGATAGAGACGGTTTCTTTTCGCTATTTGCAAAAGAAGGTGATATTTTAGTATTTTCAGCTGTGAATCTCGTAACTTTACGTAGGAAAGTCACTAACGGAGATTTTATTTCGAATGGGATTCAAATTCAAATGACGACGCAAAGCATTCCTTTAAAGGAAATCGTTATCCATGATAATTCAAGAGTAACAGCCGAAAACTTAGGAATTATCCCTTATGGACAAAAAAAATATACCCCAGCGGAAAGGAAATTATATACCGCAACTTCTGGCGGAGGTATTGACGGTTTGTTAAATACGATTTCTGGACGTAAAGCAATGCTTAAAAAAGAAATGGTTATTGAGAAAAAAGAAAATTCGTTATCCAGACTTGAAGTTCTTTTTGAAAATAAATATTATATAGAAACTCTCAAAATTCCTGTTGACTATATCAGGGGTTTTCAATATTATTGTATAGAAGATGCTGGATTTTCAGATGCATTGAGCACTAAGAACAAAACGTTAGCGATGTTTTTGATTGTCAGTTTAGCTGAAAATTATAATAAAACCATTGAAAATGAAAAATAAAATAACAATCCTTGTTTTGTGTTTATTTTGTCAATTTTGTTTGAGTCAGGTATTGACAAGAAAAACGTTGCATGGTCAGGTGGTAAACGATTCTATTAAGTTAGAAAATGTGATTGTTTTTAATGTAAATTCTAAAACAGGAATGCTCATCGGGCCTCGAGGTTTTTTCAGTATCCTGGCAAAAGTCAATGACACTTTGGTTTTTTCAAGTCTGGCATTCAAATCCAGAAAAATTGTTCTTACTGAAAAACAACTTTCTGCCCCGATGTTAAGAGTGAAAATGGAGGCTTTTACGAATCAATTAGCTGAAGTGCTTGTACCTGCAAAAAAAGGGGTAAAACCAATTAGCGGAAATACTCAGGCTATTGTTGATAACCAATATTTTGATGACGAAAAGTCTTCTCCAAAGAATAGAACAATGCCACCGGATGGGACTATTGAAAATGGGATGAACTTTGTCCGAATTTATAAAGACGTTTTAAAAACATTAAGAAAAAACAATCCTGAGGTAATAGATTTTACACAAAATAAAAGTTTTACCGAAGTGGCTTTGAAAAGGGTTGGTTATGATTTCTTTGCCAATACTTTGCAATTAAATGATGACGAAATTAGACTTTTTCTTATTTTTTGTGAGAATGATTCTAAATCAAAAACGCTTCTTAAAGCGGAAAGTGAATTTCAATTAATTGACTTTTTGGTTACTAAAAACAAGGAGTATAAAAAAGTTACGGCCATTGAAAACAAAAAAATGTAATAGCAGTTTTAGGAATTGAAAAGCGAATAGACTTTATAAATATTGGTGGTATGATTGTTGTTTACTTTATTAAAAATAAACCTAAAAAACAAAGAGTTTAAAACAATCACTACTTTTGCTAAATGAAAAAAACAATCTTATATACCTTTTTTGTGCTTTTGATTTTGACCACATCAGCTTTTAGTGTTCATAAATTTTATATGGCAATATATCAGCTAAATTATGCTCCCGAAAAGAAAATGTTGCAAATTACTTCTCGAATTTTTGTGGATGACCTGAATAAGGCTTTGGAGAAAAAGTACAACAAGAAATTGAATTTAGGAACTGATAAAGAAGCGTCTGAGGAAATAGTATTGCTAAAAAAATATCTGGCAGAAAATTTTTCCATTAAAGTAAATGGGCAGTCGAAACCTATGACTTTTTTGAGCAAAGAATTAGATGGTGACGTTTTGGTGTGCTATTCTAATATTAAAGGGATATCCAAAATTAATTCTCTTGAAATTTTTAATTCAGTTTTGATAGATTGGAACACAGAACAGCAAAATATCACTCATGTTACTGTACTCGGCGTAAAAAATAGCCTACTCTTAACAGATTCTTCAAGGAATGGAGTGTTAAAATATTAATATTGCGAGTATCTTTTGTTAAAAATTGTTATTTTCACAAACTGAAATAACCACGTTTACCTTATGAAAAAAATATCTTTATTATTTTTTCTTCCGGCGATTTTATTAGCCCAAGAAAAAACTACTACCGTAACCCCAAAACAATCAGCAAAGTACGACACCAACAAGTTCAGTCAAATGTATGATTTATTAGCAACGCCCAATATGTTTCGTACTGCATCAGGAGCTCCTGGACCAGCTTATTATCAGCAACAAGCGGATTATAAAATTGACGTGGAATTGGATGATAAAAACGCGAAACTAAGTGGTTCTGAAACAGTGACTTACTATAACAATTCTCCGGATAATTTAGAGTATTTATGGGTACAATTAGACCAAAATCAAGCAGCTAAAAATTCACAATCTCCATTGGCCGAAAATGAGAAAATAGAACAAGTTTTGCCTGCGGAAAAATTCGCTAATGAGTTTTTGAAGCAAGGAACAGATCGAGGGTTTAAAATTGAATATGTAAAAGACGTGAAAGGAAATCCTTTGTCTTATGTCATAAATCAAACCATGATGCGTATTAATCTGGCTACTCCTTTGAAACCAGGTGAAAAATTTATATTTTCTACTAAATGGTGGTACAATATTAATGACTACATTCAAGATGGAGGTCGTTCTGGTTATGAACCTTTCGAAAAAGAAGGAAATAAATTGTATGTAATTGCACAGTTTTACCCTAGAATGGCAGTTTATAATGATGTTGAAGGTTGGCAGAATATGCAATTTTGGGGAGGTGGAGAATTTGCTTTGCCTTTTGGGAATTTTGATGTGAACGTTACCGTTCCTGCGGATCACGTTATGGATGCGACAGGAGAATTGATGAATAGAGGCGAAGTGTTTACGCCAGCACAAGTTAAAAGATATGAGTTGGCTCAAAAATCATTTGACAAACCTGTTGTAATTGTAACTCAAGCTGAGGCTGAAGCCAATGAAAAAGGGTTTTCTGATAAGAAAAAAACATGGAAATTTAGTGCCAAAAACGTAAGAGATTTTGGAATTGCCACATCTAGAAAGTTTATTTATGATGCAATGGCAGTGCAGTTGAGTACTAAAGTTGTGATGGCAGAGTCGGTTTATCCTAAAGAAGCGAATCCGCTTTGGGGAGAAACGTCTACTAGAACAGTTGCTCATACCCTAAAAAGTTATTCATCTCACACTTTCGATTATCCTTATCCAAAAGCAGTTTCCGTTTCAGCGGAAGATCAAGGAATGGAATATCCTATGATTTGTTGGAATTATGGACGTCCTGACGAAAAAGGCGTTACAAGTGAGCGTACAAAAAACGGAATGATTGGAGTGGTAATACATGAAGTAGGGCATAACTTTTTCCCTATGATTGTAAATTCTGATGAGCGTCAATGGACTTGGATGGACGAAGGATTAAACTCGTTTATGCAATTTATGGCCGAACAGGAATTAGGGACTAATTTCCCTTCGAATCGTGGAATTCCCAGTAAAATTGTCCCTTACATGAGTGGAGACCAAAAATTATTGGAGCCTATTATGTCTAATTCAGAGAGCATTATTCAATTTGGCAATAATGCCTACGGAAAACCAGCTGCAGGTTTAAATATTCTTAGAGAAACCATTATGGGAAGAGAATTGTTTGACCATGCATTTAAAGTATATTCTAACAGATGGAAATTCAAACACCCAACGCCGGAAGACTTTTTTAGAACAATGGAAGATGCTTCGGCAGTAGATTTAGACTGGTTTTTTAGAGGATGGTTTTACTCAACAGATTTTGTTGATATTGGTATAAATGAAGTAAAACAATATTTTGTTACTGAAACACCAACTGCAGAATTGAAAGATGTCAAGGTAAGAAAAGGACGTTTTGGTTTGGATAAAGGACCATTTGTATATTTAGTCTCCGATAAAAGCGATGAATTAAATTCGGCATCAAAGAAACCATTGAAAATGGAGGAAGTAAAATTACTTTCGGAATATGTAAACCAAAAATTTTCAGCTGAAGAAAAAGCAAGTCTAAAAGCACCTAAGTATTTTTACGAAGTAGAATTCAATAAACCAGGAGGAATGCTAATGCCTATTATTGTTGAAATGACTTATGAGGATGACACCAAAGAAGTTTTCAAATATCCGGCACAAATCTGGAGAAAGAATAACGATACCGCTAAGAAAGTATATGCTACTGAAAAAGCAATAAAAAAGATTCAGATTGACCCAAAATTAGAAACTGCAGATATTGATGTAACCAATAACACTTGGCCAAAAGTTGAAACTAAAACTAAATTTGATTAAGGAAAAATAAAAATAAAAAAAGACTCAATTTTGAGTCTTTTTTTTATGAAAAATTTAAAACACAAAGTTTCAAAAAATGATATCTTTGTACCAATAAAAAACAAAAAATATGTTTGGCATAGGAGGAGGCGAATTGGTTTTTATCATTTTTATTGTATTGATGCTTTTCGGTTCTGATAAAGTCCCTGAAATAGCACGTACTATGGGAAAAGCAATGGCACAAATAAAAAATGCGACCAACGATATAAAAAGTGAAATCCAAAAAGGTGCTGAAGCTAATGGATTTGATGCGAAATCATTGACTGACATGACAGGGAATATTTCATCAGAAATCAGTAAGGCCAAGGAAAATCTTCTGGGAGAAACTGCCACTCCTATTGAAAAAATCAAGGAAATAATTGAAGACGTTGCAGGTCCTATTAAACGTCAAATGTAATGTTGGAAAAATTACTTTCCCTTGATACCCAATTATTTATTTATTTGAATGGTTTAGGTTCAGAAACCTTTGATCCGCTTTGGTCAATGATTACCAAACAATTCAATTGGTTGCCGTTTTTTCTGCTATTGGCGTATTTGATTTTTAAAAAATTAGGTACGAAGCAAACCTTGATTTTATTTTTGTTTATAGCCGTTTTAATAACTATTACAGACCAAACGACCAATTTATTCAAAAATGGCTTTCAACGATTGAGGCCCTGTAACGATCCTGCACTCAATACTTTTATTCGAGTAGTAAAAAAGAGCTATTCGTTTAGCTTTTTCTCTGGTCATGCAGCAAATACAATGGCTGTTGCCACCTTTTTATATTTTAATTTCAAAAGTAAAATTAAGCATTTAGGTTTTCTTTTCTTGTGGCCATTAATATTCGCTTACAGCAGGATATATTTGGGATTGCATTACCCAATAGATATTCTTATGGGCTATTTTTGCGGATTTATTTTCGGATTTATGATGTACGTTATTTACGATCTGGTACAACAAAAATATTTTTCTCAAGCCAAATGATGTAGTGTTTTTCAGTAGCTTTTTCCTGCTGTACGCTCTATCTTTTCTAATCCTGAACTTGTTTCAGGATCCTGAAACAAGTTCAGAACTAGAAAAGGATGCCGCTTCCATCAGGGCTAGGATATTGGTTTCCAAAATGTCTTTTTAATTTCCAAAAGGCTAAAACCTAAAGCACCCGACTCACGGTCAATCCATCACGAATGGGCAATAAAACGGTTTCTACTCTAGGATCGTTTTTTAATAAAAGATTGTATTCCATTATAATTTTTGTGCTCAAATCATTGGTTTGTAAAGGTTCTAAAACCTTACCGCTCCACAATACATTATCTGATAAAATAATACCTCCCTTATTCATTTTAGGAAGAATCAATTCAAAATAGTTGAGGTAATTTTCTTTGTCGGCATCAATAAAAACCAAATCAAATTTTAATTCAAGAGTTGGTATTATCTCAACTGCTTCTCCAAGATGTTGCACAATTTGTTTTCCCCATGGTGATTTGTCAAAATGTTTTCGCTGAAAATCTACCAATTCTTCTTTGATGTCAATGGTATGAAGTTGCCCGCTTTCCTGCATGCCTTCGCATAGACACAATGCGGAATAGCCCGTATAAGTCCCAATTTCAAGAATATTTACAGGCCGAATCAGTTTAGACAGCATACTTAAAACGCGTCCCTGAAAATGCCCACTTAACATGCGAGGCAACAAAATCTTCTGATATGTTTCTTTATTGAGTGCTGCTAATAATGCAGGTTCTTTTTCAGAATGTTGCTCGATATAGTCTTCTAATTCTTGGGAAATGAAATGCATTTTTTTAAATTTTTCACAAAATTACAAATATCCAAATTCACAAATAACGAAAACCTCAAAATACTTACTAACTTTGCACCATGCAAATTGAGAAAAAAGACATACGAGCCTTATCAAAAGAACAATTACGAGAGTTTTTTGTGGCTAATGACGACAAATCCTTTCGTGGGAATCAAGTTTATGAATGGTTGTGGAGCAAAGGCGCACATAGTTTTGAGGATATGACCAATGTTTCTAAGGAAACACGTTCTATGCTTGAGGCAAACTTTGTAATCAATCATATCAAAGTAGATACCATGCAGCGCAGTGAAGACGGGACTGTAAAAAATGCGGTACGTTTGCACGATGGGTTAGTGGTAGAATCTGTTTTAATCCCTACAAATACAAGAACAACCGCTTGTGTTTCCAGTCAAGTGGGTTGTAGTTTAGATTGTAACTTTTGCGCAACAGCGCGATTAAAAAGAATGCGAAATCTGGAACCCGCTGAAATTTACGATCAGGTTATTGCTATAGACAAAGAAAGTCGTCTGTATTACAATCATCCGTTATCGAATATTGTTTTTATGGGAATGGGAGAGCCACTCATGAATTATAATAATGTATTGAAAGCAATCGAAATGATTACTTCTCCGGAAGGTTTAGGCATGTCGCCAAAACGTATTATGGTTTCTACTTCGGGAGTGCCAAAAATGATAAAAAAACTGGCTGACGATGACGTAAAATTCAAACTAGCCGTTTCTCTGCATTCTGCAATCGATGAAATACGTTCTAGAATTATGCCGTTTAGTGCTAATTTCCCTTTGGCAGATTTACGCGAATCATTGGAATATTGGTATAGAAAAACCAAAAGTAAAATCTCCTACGAATATGTCGTTTGGAAAGACATCAACGACAATAAAGCTTCAATTGACGCATTAGTGAAATTCTGTAAATATGTTCCTTGTAAAGTCAATTTGATAGAATACAATCCTATTGATGATGGAGAATTCCAGCAAGCTTCGGAAGAATCGATAAACGAATATATCAAGGCACTTGAAGCAAGTGGTATAGTTGTAAAAGTCCGAAGAAGCCGCGGAAAAGATATTGACGCTGCCTGTGGTCAACTGGCAAATAAAGAAGCATAAAAAATGGAGTTCATAATTGAACTCCATTTTTAGTTTTGAATCTTTCTAGAAATTAATTGCCCAGAACAATTGGAGTTGCGGTGGCACCATCAATGGACAGCATGGCTAAATTATCACAATCTCCGTTTCCGTAGTCAATTGTTGAGGTATGAGTTTTTTTTGTAAGTTTCAATTTACCGGATACTGGAAAAGGCATTGGGACTTGTTGCAAGTTACAAGCAGTTTTATTGATTAAAGGAGTCGCCATTTCTATTAAAGAGGTGAAAACAGATCCGTTTGGATGTGTAGTTGTAAATGTACCATAGGTTGAATATACATCGTCAGTTGGGCTTGAACGAGTTAGGAAACCAGCAGTCATTTCTCTTGTTCTTTCTCCATTACGGGTGTAAACTCCCGCTTTTGTAGTCAACGTCATCCCTGTCATTGTAAATGCAGTTTTAGGATGTAAAGTGACTCCATCACCAATCATTTCTCTTTTCCAAGTTGACATTCCTTCCAGTTTATTGTTATTTATATACAGATTGCTATAAGTAACAGTCATTATTTTAGGAAAAGTAGTTCCTATGGTACGAGTTAAAGTGATTTGACCTTTTATGGAGTGACCTCTAAACAAACAAGCTGACGTTGTAGTTCCAAAAGTAACAGTGATAACTCTTACAGAAGTTGTTGAGCCCGCATCGCTAACTATTGCACAGCTTGGCAGAATTGAATAATAATTGCCTACCGTTTTACCTGTTGGAGAACCTTCACTTAATTCATATTGATTATCAACAATAAGGGAGACGTCATCAATGGCATTATCCATACTCTGATTCGCTGCAACATCATTGCTCGTTACCGCTGCATCAGCTGTTGTGGTATTAGAGTCCGATGTGCAACTGGTAAATGCAGTGATACTCAAAAGCATTCCAAATAATAAAATTTTCTTTTTCATAATAAATGGTTTTTAAGTTAAGGCTTTGATTACTAAAAGTATAAAAGGTTTAATTGGGGCTCAATTAAGTTATAAATGTATAAAAAAGAATAACATGAAGGAGTTTTTTAAATTGTAATTGATGAATTTAAAATTTATAAGACTAGGGGAAAAAATATATTTTAGGAATTGTATAATAAAACACATACTTAATTTAAATAGGTGACTTTTTTATTAAAAATAGTATCTTTGAATTCTAATGAATGTGACCTCTCAAATTAAACAGCCCATTTTCAACGAAATGGAACTTTTTGAAAAAAAGTTCTACGAATCGATGACTTCTCAAGTGGCTTTGCTCAACAGAATCACGTATTATATCGTTAATAGAAAGGGGAAGCAAATGCGTCCCATGTTTGTTTTTCTGACTGCCAAAATGGTTTCGGCAGGTATTGTAAACGAGCGAACCTATCGCGGAGCTTGCGTTATCGAGCTGATTCATACCGCGACCTTAGTTCATGATGATGTTGTTGATGACAGCAATCGTCGAAGAGGTTTTTTCTCTATTAATGCTCTTTGGAAAAACAAAATTGCAGTACTTGTTGGAGATTATTTGTTGTCGAAAGGATTATTGCTCTCTATTGATAATGGGGATTTCGATTTACTTCGAATCATCTCAGTAGCCGTTCGCGAAATGAGTGAAGGAGAGTTACTCCAAATAGAAAAAGCTCGAAGGTTAGACATTACGGAAGACATTTATTACGAAATCATTCGAAAAAAAACAGCAACACTTATTGCTGCCTGTTGTGCTCTTGGAGCAAAATCCGTTATTGAAGATGAAGTTCAGGTGGAGAACATGCGTAAATTTGGAGAACTCATTGGAATGGCTTTTCAAATAAAAGATGATTTATTTGATTATACGGATGAAGCCATTGGAAAACCAACCGGAATTGACATCAAAGAACAAAAGATGACTTTACCGCTGATTCATGTTTTGAATACGTGTACTTCAAAAGAAAAAAGCTGGCTGATTAATTCCATTAAAAACCATAATAAAGATAAAAAACGCGTAAAAGAGGTTATTGCTTTTGTAAAAAACAATAATGGATTACTATATGCGGAACAAAAAATGGTTGAATTCCAGCAAGACGCACTTTTACTTCTGGATAATTATCCGGATTCTGACTTTAAACACGCGCTAATTTTGATGGTCAATTATGTGATTGAAAGAAAAAAATAATTTTTTTAAAATAATTTTCTCTCGTTAACTATTGATTTTGTTGCTTTTTCTAGTTTTCGAACTCTAAAAATTCATTTTTTTTTAAATTGCGGTGCAACCTTTTTGCATTGTTAATCGTCTATGCTAATAGAAACACTTTATAACTATTTTGAAAGTAATCAACTTACATCAGGAGGAAAATGAATTAATCCAGTTAGCTGTCGAAAGTAATCGGCAGGCGCAACAGAAAATTTATGTCCAGTTTTCTCCAAAAATGTTAAGCGTTTGCCGCCAATACATAAAAGACATTCATCAGGCCGAAGATATCATGATTACTGCTTTTATGAAAGTGTTTACGAATCTGAAAAATTTTCAACATAAAGGAAGTTTTGAGGGTTGGATTAGAAGAATTATGGTGAACGAATGCATTTCTTTTATCCGAGTTCAAAAAAAGGTGAAATATATTGAAGATGAAGATTATTTTGAAGAAAGTTTCAATAACATAGAAAGCCAATTTTCAATTGATGACATTCAGTTTTTGATAGACAGCTTACCGGATGGTTATAAAATGGTTTTCAATTTATATGCCATCGAAGGATTCAAACACCACGAAATTGCCGGTATGCTTGGGATTAATGAAGGAACCTCAAAATCGCAGTTGTCACATGCCAGAAAAATGTTGCGAGGACAGATTAATACTTTAAAAAATTACGAGTATGGAACCGAATAAACTAGAAGCAAATTTCAAGGAGCAATTGAATTCTCGGGAGATCAAACCATCAGAAATGGCTTGGGGCAAACTGGATGCAATGCTTACAAATGCTGAAAAACCAAAAGCGAAGTTTCGTTGGATGTATATTGCGGCAAGTTTTGTTGGATTTTTATTGGTTGGGACAATTTATTTCAGTCAAAATAAAAACGAAATTGGAAAACAAAAAAATGAGGTTGTTATTCAAAACGGGATTACTCCTAAAGCTGCTGTAATTCCGGACAATGTTATCGACCTTAAAGCAGAGGAAAGAAAAAGTTTAGTTACCAATGTTGTCCAAAAAGTAACTTTGGGTGCGAACAAAAGCCCTAAATTAAAAAAAGAATCAATAGTTATTAAAAGTAATTCAAATCAAAATCAAATAGCAGAAGTTTCAATCAGTAATCAAAAAACAGAACAACAATCAATCAAACAACAAACAAAGACTGTCCCAGTTGACGAACTGCTAGCAGCTGTTGAAAATCCTTCGAAAAAGGAAAGTCAATTAAATCAAAAGCCTGTTATACATGTAAATGCCATTAATTTGCTTTCACAGGTGGATGGAGAATTAGAGCTTTCCTTTCGAGAAAAAGTAATTACCAAAGTGAGCAAAAATTACCAAACTGTAAAAGTAGCTTTAGCGAATCGCAACATAGAATAAAAATCATCAATCATCATTAAAATCAAAACACTATGAGAAATTTTACCATTTACTTAGCACTATTATTATGTCTTTTAGCCAGCAAAATGCTTGGACAGGAAACATTTGAAAAACGGGCAAAAAATATTGCGTCAAAAATTGAAACTATTACAAAAGAAGAAAAAGCCGCCTTAAAAATTGAAGTTGAGGCCGTTAACAATCAATTAATTAATGGCACGATTTCCAGAGAAGTAGCTGAAAATAAAAAGAAAGCATTAGCAGAAGCCAGAGCAATCAATATAGAGTCGAGAGTGGCTCAGGAACAGGAAAATTTAAAAAATTTAGTCCAGGAAAAAGTGGACGGAAAAATTAAAGAGCAAGATTCTACAAGAAGATACAGTTTTAGTTTTCATAAAAACAAGAATAAAAACAATGATAAGGACAGTATTCAAAGTGAAAAGAGAACAACTTCTCAATTTGTACTAGCAGCAGGTTTAAATAATTTATTATCAGATGCCAAGCTGGAGGATTCTGATTATAGGTTTCTAGGCTCTCATTTTTATGAATTAGGTATAACCTATAATAGCAGAATTTTAAAAAGCGACAATCTTTTGCACGCTAAATACGGCTTGTCATTAATGTATAATAATTTACGTCCCACAGAAAACCGAAGTTTTGTAGTAAACGGTAATCAAACTAATTTAGTTGTCAATGCTATCGATTTGAATGACTCTCGTTTTAGAAATGTATATTTAGTGGCGCCAGTTCACTTAGAGTTTGATTTTTCAGGGAATAAAATGAAAGAAGGGAAATCCTTTTTCAAAACACACCAAAGTTTTCGTCTTGGAGTAGGTGGTTATGCAGGAATTAACTTAAAGTCAAAACAAATTACTAAGTACGACGATACCAATCTAAAAGCTACGGAAAAAGTCAGAGGAGATTTCAATACTACTAATTTTATTTATGGATTGAGTACTTATATTGGCTATAAAGAAACCAGTTTGTATTTGAAATATGATTTGAACCCTTTGTTTAAAGATAATGCAATGAAACAAAACAATGTTTCCTTAGGATTGCGTTTTGATTTAAATTAAAATTTGTTTGGTTAGTTTTTTAAGAACCCTTTTAGAGTTTCAAACTCTGAAAGGGTTTATATATTCAAAAACTTTGTAACTTTGACCCTTTATAACTTTGACCCTAAATTAAATTGATTTCAAAAGCCTCTATAGATACTGTTTTCGAAACTGCTCGTGTAGAGGAGGTTATCGGTGATTTCGTAAACTTGAAACGTGCAGGAAGTAACTTCAAGGGATTGAGTCCTTTTTCTGAAGAGCGCTCTCCTTCCTTTATGGTTTCGCCAGCCAAAGGAATTTGGAAAGATTTTAGTTCTGGAAAAGGCGGGAATTCCGTGGCTTTCCTGATGGAACACTCCCATTTTACCTATCCGGAAGCCATTCGATACTTAGCTAAAAAATACAATATCGAAATCGAAGAAACCGAACAAACTGATGAAGAGAAAGCAATTACAGATGTAAGAGAAAGTATGTATCTGGTTTCTGAGTTTGCTAAAACCTATTTTAATAATACCCTTTTTAATTCTGAAGAAGGCAAAGCAATTGGGTATTCTTATTTTAAAGAAAGAGGATTCACTAATGACACGATTAAGAAGTTTAGTTTAGGATATTCACCTGAAGCTTGGGATGCTTTTACCAAAGAAGCATTGGGGAAAGGATATAAATTAGAGTTTCTGGAAAGTACAGGGCTCACAATTCCCAGAGATGACAGACCTTTCGACAGGTTCAAAGGACGTGTCATGTTTCCTATAGAAAGTATGTCAGGAAGAGTGCTGGGCTTTGGAGGTCGTATTCTTACCAATGATAAAAAAGCCGCAAAATATCTGAATTCACCAGAAAGTGAAATTTACCATAAAAGTAAAGTCCTTTACGGGATTTTTCAGGCCAAACAATCTATTGCAAAATTGAATAATTGTTATTTGGTAGAAGGATATACAGATGTAATTCAATTCAATCAATCCGGAATTGAGAATGTCGTTAGTTCTTCGGGAACTGCTTTGACACCAGACCAAATTCGTTTGATAAACAGATTAACAAAGAATATTACGGTACTTTTTGATGGTGATGCAGCAGGATTACGCGCGTCTGTCCGTGGAATCGATTTGATTCTGGAGGAAGGGATGAATGTAAAAGTATGCACTTTTCCTGACGGAGAAGACCCAGACAGTTTTGCCAAAAAAACATCTTATGATGATTTGGTTTTATATCTCGAGAATAATGCTAAGGATTTCATTCAGTTCAAAGCATCGCTTTTGATGAATGAGGCCAAGAATGATCCTATAAAAAAAGCAGATTTAATCAGGGATATGGTGGTGAGTATTTCCAAGATTCCGGATAGAATTCAAAGAGAGATTTACATTCAGGAATGTTCCCGAATTATGGATATTTCGGAGCAGGTTTTGCAAAGTACCTTGGCGCAATTAGTTCAAAAAGATGTTTCCGAAGTTGGTAAAAAACAAAAACAGGAACAACAAGCTTTTGAAGTTGTCAAAAATGAAAATCCGATTGATACAGAAAAAGTTGATGTTTTATATCGTTTAGAAAGAAAAATTATTGAGATTCTTTTGTTGTATGGAAATAAAACCGAAGAGTTTGAGGATGCATTCTTGAAAACAAATGAGGACGGTGAAATCGAAAATGTTATAGAAAAGAAAGAATATAAAGTCTATCAGAGGATTTATTTAAGCTTACAGGAAGATGAGGTTGAGCTCGCTAATCCTTTGTTTCGAGCTATTTTTAATGATTTAATCAACTTCTACCATCAGAATGAAAACTTCAGTTTAGAAAAATACTTAATGCAGTTGCAACCTGATTTTGCACAAGAAATTACTGATATTTTAATGGAAGATGAAAGAGTAGTATTGCACAATTGGGAAGGACAAAATATTTTCCCGAAAGCTAAAAATGAGACTATAAGTCAAAATGTCTCCGAAACGATCCTAACTTTACGATGGTATCTTGTGGGTAAAATAATTGATGAACTAAAAAGCTCTCTATCATCTGAACCTGATTCAGATAATACAGAGCCTCTATCTTTGACAATGGATTACAACACATTAATTCATTCGTTTTCAAAAAAATTAGGAAGAGTAATGTCTAGATACTACTAGACTAAACTATTTCTAATGTTTTTGCTTTGTTTACCAAATCGACTAAATTAGTGACATTTAATTTAGTTAAGAGACGTAATTTATACGTACTAATTGTTTTTTCGTTAAGACTTAGAATTTCAGCAATCTCATGATTCTTTTTTCCATCACTTAAATAACGTAAAACTTCTACTTCACGATTGGAAAGCTTTCGATATAATCGTTCGCTCTTGCTTTGTTTTGCAATTAATGCCAGATTTTTCTTAACTGTTTCATTCATGATTATTTTTCCTTGATGGACTTTAATAATCGAAATTCCTAAGGTTTCTAGTTTCTCTTTTTTGTGAATAAACCCAGAAACACCAGCTTTTATGGCATTAGGTGCATAAATTTGTTCTGAAAGACCACTGAAAATAATAATTTTAGTTTTTGGGAAGTTTTTCAAGACATTTTTCACTTCGAAAATGCTCGAAAGACCTTCCAGTTCCAGGTCTAATATTAATACATCAATGTCCTTGGTAAGTAGTATATCCCGAACCATCAAAAAATTCCCAACATTGGCAACTATTGATATTTCTGCGTGATCCTTAAAGTAAGATTTTACTCCAAAATGCACTACGGGATAATTGTCGGCTAAACATACTTTAATCATAATTTTAATTTTTAGTGTTGTTTGAATTTTGGATAGTAAATTTAATAAATAAATTCTGTAAATAACTGAAAATCAGCATAAAATGTAAATAATTTAGTTTATTTATAGTAAACAAACTGGTATTGCTATCATTTTATGCTGGTTGATAGTATTTAATCGCTTGTAAATTTCGAAAACAGTTTTTTCTCTTCCTGAAAAATCGTTGGCTGATTTTCCTGATTCATCTTGAATCATTGCCCATTCTAATTCATTGTAACTGGCTCCTAATTGGTCTTCATCGGTTCTTTCGTCTCCAAATAATCCATCAGATGGAGAGGCTTTTA
Source organism: Flavobacterium xylosi (assembly GCF_042787345.1). NCBI lineage: Bacteria > Pseudomonadati > Bacteroidota > Flavobacteriia > Flavobacteriales > Flavobacteriaceae > Flavobacterium > Flavobacterium xylosi. The sequence goes on from NZ_JBHZPZ010000002.1 coordinate 173,654, forward strand.
AGATTGAATCCGGTATTTTTAAATAACTGCCTAAAATGTATACCTCTGATTTCATTAAATCAGCAATTGGACTTAAATCGACCCCGCCATCTCCATATTTGGTGAAAAATCCAACGCCAAAATCTTCTACTTTATTCCCGGTCCCTGCAACCACTAATCCATGAATACCTGCGAAATAATATAAAGTAGTCATTCGTAAACGGGCACGAGTATTAGCTAAGGATAAATGAAGTTTATTTGTTTCTACATCATCTGGAACAATTTTCTTGAAAGATTCAAAAACCGAAGTCAAATCAGCTTCTATGCTGGTTACGTTTGGGAATCTATTTTTTAATTGTTCTATATGTTCCCGTCCGCGGGTTATGTGGCTAGCGGCTTGATGTATAGGCATTTCAACACATAAAACTTGTAATCCGGTTTGTGCGCAAAGCGTTGAGGTTACTGCTGAATCAACTCCACCAGAGATTCCTATGACAAAACCATTAACTTTTGCGTTTTCTGCATAGGTCTTTAGCCAATCTACAATATGTGTATTTGTTTTTTCAACTTGCATGGTGGTATTTTTAATCATAATAGTTTAGGTATTAAAAAGGAGGAATGTATATTTGCAATATCATTCGTAGTTTATTCTTCCCTATTACTTTGGCTACAAACTTACTTAATAAATATGAAAATACACCTGTTTTTAACTGTCTTTTGTCTCTTTTTTTTGTCATGTGATAAAAAACAGACTATAGAAAATGCAGTTGATAAAATTCCTGTGGAAGTTGAAGTAGTGCGTTTTGACAAAATATTTTTCGAAACTCCGCCTCAGGATTTAAGAAAAATTAAAGAAAAGTTCCCTTATTTCTTTCCTGGTGGAAATGACGATAGTATATGGATTGATAAAATGCAAAATCCATTATGGAGAGAGTTATACGGAGAAGTACAAAAAAAATATGTAGATTTTAAACCGGTAAAAGAGGAGTTAAATTTACTTTTTAAGCATATAAAATATTATTTTCCCAAGACTAAAACGCCTAAAGTTATTACAATAATCTCTGAAATGGATTATAATAATAAAGCAATTTATGCAGATAGTTTGGTGATTATTTCTCTTGAATTGTATTTAGGAAACGAGCATAAATTTTATCAGTTTCCAAATTATATAAAACAAAACCTGGAGCAGGGACAAATAATGCCCGATATAGTTTCTAGTTTTTCTATTAGAAAAATTGCACCTGTTTTAGATAAAAATTTACTGAGTCAAATGGTCTACTTTGGAAAACAATTATATTTAAAAGACTTACTTTTGCCTGATTATAATGATGCGGATAAAATGGGTTATACTGCGGAACAGATTAAATGGTGTCAGGAAAATGAAAGTTATATGTGGCGTTATTTTATAGAAAAGGAAATGCTTTACAGTGATGATCAAAAACTACAGCCTCGTTTTATCAATGCAGCTCCATTTTCTAAGTTTTATTTAGAAATTGATAATGATTCACCAGGACGTGTTGGTGCTTGGATTGGCTGGCAAATTGTGCGTTCTTACATGAAAAATAATGATGTGCCAATCGCGGATTTATTAAAAACAGATGCAAAAGAAATATTCGAAAAATCAAAATACAAACCTAAAAAGTAATGTCAGATATAAACACCTCAGAAATTAAATTTCTAATCGAATTAGACGATAACCGTGTTCCGGAAAAATTAATGTGGTCTGCAAAAGACGGTGGAGTTGAGGCGCAGGAAGCCAAAGCTATTATGTTGTCTATTTGGGACAGTAAGGCCAAAGAAAGTATGCGTATCGATTTATGGACTAAAGACATGCCGGTAGATGAAATGAAGATTTTCTTTCATCAAACTTTAGTGGCGATGTCTGAAACTTTCAAACGCGCTACCGATGATGAAAAAATGGCTAATACAATGAAAGATTTTTGCGATTATTTTGCAGAAAAATTAGAGCTAACGAAATAAATTAGATTCTTTATCTTAAAAAGTAAATCCCAAAACTCTTATTTAAGTTTTGGGATTTTACTTGTTTTAAAATGTGAAGAAGAGAGTTTCTAAAACTGATTGTTATTTTTGAAAACTTCTTGATTTACTTCATCAATATAACTTAATAATTCTTCTTTTCCAGTAGATTCAGTTGCTGATGTAACAAAATAATGAGGCATTTCGGCCCAGTTATTTGCAAACATTTTCTTTTTGTAAGCGGCAACGTGAGAGTCAATTTTTACTTTACTGATTTTATCAGCTTTGGTGAAAACAATACAAAACGGAATTTCACTTTCTCCCATGTATGACATGAATTCAATGTCTATGGTTTGGGCTTCGTGACGAATATCAATCAAAACAAAAGCACAAACTAATTGCTCTCTTGTTTCAAAATAATCTGTGATAAATTCCTGAAAAATAGATTTTGTCTTTTTAGAAACTTTGGCATAGCCATAACCCGGTAAATCGACAAGAAACCAATTGTTATTAATTAAAAAATGGTTAATCAATTGTGTTTTTCCTGGTCTTCCAGACGTTTTTGCTAATTTTTTTTGATTAGTCAGCATATTGATCAATGAGGATTTACCAACATTTGATCGGCCTATAAAAGCATATTCTGGCATAAAGTCTTTGGGACATTTTGCTACATCAGAGTTGCTAATAATAAATTCGGCAGTATTAATTTTCATGATTTGCGTATCTAATTATTCTTTTTTAAGGGTGTACTTGTAAATGGGTTACTGATAGCCATTCTTCCAGCAAACGGTTAAATTCTTCAGGCTGTTCCATCATGGCGGCATGGCCACAGTGATCAATCCAATATAAAGTTGAATTTGGCAACAATTTATTGAATTCTACAGCGACATCCGGAGGAGTTACTTTGTCGTTTTTACCCCAAATGATGCAAGTTTGCACATGCATTTTTGGTAAATCTTTAGCCATATTATGACGAATGGCACTTTTGGCAATCGTCAATGTTTTTATTAATTTTATTCTGTCATTTACGGAAGCATAAACTTCATCAATGAGCTCTTTGGTTGCTACTTTTGGATCATAAAATACATCTTCTGCTTTTTTCTTGATGTATTCATAATCACCTCTTTTTGGGTAACTGTCTCCCATCGCACTTTCGTAAAGACCAGAACTTCCGGTAATTACGAGACCAGCTACTTTTTCAGGGTACATTTTTGTATGGTATAAAGCGATATGTCCTCCTAATGAATTTCCCAAAAGGATTACTCGTTCTAAACCTTTAAACGTAATAAAATCTTTAACGTATTTTGCAAAGCTCTTAACGTTAGTTTTTAGAATGCTTTGTGTGTATATTGGTAAATCAGGGATTATTATTTTGTATCCTTTGTTAGAAAAATAACTGGCAACAGCATCAAAGTTACTTAATCCTCCCATCAGGCCGTGAAGGATGACAATAGGGATTCCTTCTCCAGCTTCATAATAGCTGTATTTACCTTCTTTTTTATAGTATTTTTCCATGTTTTTAGAATCCGGATTTTCAATTTTGACAAATATAGGATTTAAAAAATAAAAATGATTTTTTACGACAATTTTAATTAGTTAATTAAGATAAATTTTGCATGTTTTTGAGCTAAAATGTTAATTATTTGCTCTTTTTTGCCAAAAGTATAATTGAAATTGTATTGTTTTTTTAGTCTTCTTTTTTAATGATGTTATCTTTCTTACAAATAAAATAAAATTGACATAACCTCCTGACTGTCCAAAAATTAAGGGTTTTTATTCAAAAGTGGTGAAACTTATTAACAAAGTGGTATATAGTGGTAAAATGTGGTAATATTTTTTATATTTTTGCTCTACACCATTTAATACATTTTGCTTGGATACAATTGTTGGAACATATGAATGTAAAGTCGATGCTAAAGGAAGGTTGTTGTTGCCAGCACCTTTAAAAAAGCAGTTGGCCTCTTCTCTTCAAAACGGATTCGTTTTGAAGCGTTCCGTTTTTCAGCCCTGTCTGGAGTTGTACCCTATGCAGGAATGGGTGTTGATGACGGAAAAAATCAGTAAGTTGAATCGATTTGTTAAAAAAAACAATGACTTTATCCGAAGGTTTACAGCTGGGGTAAAAATTGTTGAGATCGATGCTTTGGGGCGACTATTAGTGCCAAAGGATTTAGTTCTTTTTGCTAATATTAGTAAAGAGGTAGTGTTTTCTTCAGCGATCAATATTGTAGAAATTTGGGATAAAGACTTATATGAAAAATCTATAGGTGATGAAGAAATAGATTTTGCAGATTTAGCAGAAGAAGTAATGGGAAATATAAATGACAATGACTATGGAATATCATAATCCGGTTTTGCTTCAGGCATCAGTAGATGGTTTAAATATTAAGCCAGACGGCATTTATGTTGATGTGACTTTTGGTGGCGGTGGTCATTCAAAAGAAATTTTAAAAAGACTTGGTCCAAACGGAAAATTATTTGCTTTTGATCAAGATGAGGATGCGTTAGCGAATGCTTTGGCTGACGAAAGATTTACACTTATCAATGAGAATTTCAGGTTCATTAAACGTTTTTTGCGTTTTTATGGAGTGAAAAGCGTTGATGGAATTTTAGCTGATTTGGGTGTTTCGTCTCATCAGTTTGATGTGGCTGAACGAGGTTTTTCTACCCGTTTTGATGCTGAGCTGGATATGAGAATGAGTCAGAAAAATGATTTAAATGCCTATCGTGTAGTTAATGAATACGATGAAGCAAATCTGAAAAGAGTGTTTTTAGATTATGGTGAATTAAAAAATGCACCTGTTTTAGCAAGAACAATTGTAGAAGCAAGAGAAGAGCAGCCAATCAAAACCACGGATAAATTGAAAGAGGTTTTAGCGAAATTTTTGCCTGAAAGAGTTAGAAATAAGATATTGGCGCAAATCTATCAGGCGATTCGAATTGAAGTAAACCAAGAGATGGATGTTTTGAAAGAGTTTTTGGAGCAATCCTTAGAAATTTTAAATCCAGGCGGCAGATTAAGCGTGATTTCGTATCATTCTTTAGAAGATAGATTGGTAAAGCGATTTGTAAAAAACGGAATGTTTGAAGGAGAACCTGAGCGTGACTTTTTTGGTAATTTTTCAGTTCCATTCAAAACAGTTGGAAAATTAATTGTGCCGGATGCTGCTGAAATAAAAGAAAATAACAGAGCAAGAAGTGCCAAATTGAGAATAGCGGAAAAGATATAATCCCCACCCGGCCTCCCCAAAAGGGAGAAGCCAAGGAGGAAAAATAAATACTAACTTTTAATATCTCGGCTCCCTCTCCTTTGGAGAGGGTCGGGGAGAGGACAAATGAAAAACGGAGTTTACAATCTTTTAAAAGCAAGGTTTCTGATAGATGATGATGCTGTTAAAAACTGGCGTTTCATTGTTTTTGTAATTGTTTTGGCTATAATTATGATTGCTAATACGCAGCGATTCGAACAAAAAGTGTTTAAGATTAACGAGTTGACAAACAAAGTAAAAGAATTGCGTTCGGAATTTGTAGACAGACGCTCGGAGTTAATGAAATTGAAAATGGAATCGACAGTTTCTGAAAAAATGGTAGAAAAAAATATTTTTCCGTCAACAGTTCCTGCGGTTAAAATCGAAGTTAAAAAAGAAGAAGAAAAAAGTTTCTTCAAAAAAATATGGCAGTAGAAGATAAACACATATCGTACAGAATTTATCTGGTTGCATTCGCTATCTTTTTGATGGCAATTGCGATTGCTGTAAAGTTGACAAATATTCAATGGGTGGAAGGGGATTATTATAGAAAATTGGCCAAAGAAAGAACGGTTAGAAATTTTGTGATTCCAGCTAATAAAGGAAATGTTTACTCTGCAGACGGAAGCCTTTTGGCAACTTCTATTCCTAATTATGAAATACGTTTTGATGCCGTTACTCCAAAAGCAGAAGCGTTCGAAAAAAATGTGAAATCATTATCTGATTCGTTAGCTTCAGTTTTAGGAAAACCATCAAGCTATTTTCAAAATGAATTAAGAAAAGCTAGAGCAAACAAAAACAGATATTATTTGGTTGCTCGTGATTTAAGCTATACCGAATATTTTAAAATCAAAGGATTTCCACTGTTTAATTTGGGAAGTAATAGAGGTGGAATTATAATTGAACAAGAAACCGTTAGAGAACACCCAATTGGTAAAATCGCTGAAAGAACCATTGGTTACGATAGAATTGACGAAAGTGGTCAATTAAAACGAGTAGGAATAGAAGGTGCTTTTGGAAAATATCTAAACGGAAAAGACGGTAAAATTTTAAAACAAAAAATTGCAAAAGGACAATGGAAACCCATTCGTGATGTAAACGAAGTTGATCCGCAAGATGGATACGATGTAATTTCTACTATTGATGTTTACATTCAAGATATTGCGCATCATGCCTTGTTGAAACAATTGGAAGAATATGGCGCTGAACACGGTTGTGTGGTGGTTATGGAAACAAAAACAGGTCAGGTTAAAGCGATTTCTAATTTGGGAAGAGACGAAAAATCAGGTAATTACTACGAAACTATAAATTATGCTGTTGCAGAATCTCATGAACCAGGTTCTACGTTCAAATTGGTTGATATGATTGCGCTTTTGGATGATAATAAAGTCGATACATCGAAGGTTTACGATAGTCGTGGTGGCGTTATAACTTACAGAGGTGATAAAGTTCGTGATTCGCATAAAGGGGGATATGGAAAAATATCGCTTGGAAAAGGCTTTGAAGTTTCTTCTAATACTATTTTAGTTCAAGCTGTTGTAGAAAATTATAAAAATAATCCACAACAATTTATCGATAGAATAAATAAAATGGGTTTGAACAAACCTCTTGGATTACCATTTCAAGGCGAAGGAAAACCTATTGTTCATCAAACATCAGATAAAAATTGGAATCCTAATATTTTACCATGGATGGCTTTTGGATATAGTGTTGCAATGACACCTTTGCAAACTTTGACTTTGTATAATGCTGTTGCGAATAACGGAGAAATGGTAAAACCACAATTCGTTTCAGAAATTAAAGAATGGAATAAAACCATCAAGAAATACGATAAACAAATTATCAATCCGAAGATTTGTTCTGATGAAACTATCAAAAAATTAAAAGCGCTTTTATCAAATGTGGTAAAAAGAGGAACAGGTGCAAAACTTTATTCTAAAGATTTTTCTATGGCAGGAAAAACGGGAACGGCTGCGGTGAATTATGCAAAAGATGGTGGTTCAGGTAAATATTATGCTTCTTCATTTGTTGGATATTTTCCGGCAGATCACCCAAAATATTCTTGCATAGTTGTCGTTCATAAGCCAAGTACAGTCAATAATAATTATTACGGTGCGGATGTGGCAGGTCCCGTTTTTAAAAGGATTGCTCAAAAGATTTTTACAGATGCTCCTTCAACTAATAAAATTAAAAATTTAGACAGAAAAATACAGAAACAAGAAAATAATTATGATTCTTATTTTGTAAAATCACAAATGAAGTCGCCATCAATTCCTAATGTAAAAGGAATGTCAGGGATGGATGCATTGGCTTTATTAGAAAATTTAGGTTTAAAAGTGAAAGTTACCGGAATAGGAAAGGTAAAAAAACAATCACTTCAAGCGGGGCAAAACATTGTGAAAAACACAACTATACTATTGGAATTATCATGAGTATATTAAAAGACATATTATACAAAGTAGCTATCGAAGCCGTAAAAGGTTCGACGGATATTGCTATCGACAAAATGGATTTCGACTCAAGAAAAATTGAGAAAAATGATGTTTTTATAGCTGTTCGTGGTTCTATTTCTGACGGCCATGATTATATAGAAAAAGCAATTCAACAAGGAGCTGTTGCAATTGTATGCGATACTTTTCCGGAGACTATTACAAAAGGAATCACTTATGTTCAGGTAAAAGACACTAATTCAGCCTTGGCATTTATGGCTGCAAATTATTTTGGAGATCCTTCTGAAAAATTGAAATTGGTTGGTATCACAGGAACAAACGGTAAAACTACCATTGCTTCGTTGTTGTACCAATTGTTTAAAAAAGCAGGTTTCAAAGTTGGATTGTTATCTACAGTGAAAATTTTAGTTGACGTGCAAGAATATAAAGCGACACATACTACTCCAGATTCAATTACAATTAATCATTATTTGAAAGAAATGGTGGAGAATGGAGTTGAATATTGTTTTATGGAAGTGAGTTCGCATGGAATTCACCAAAAAAGAACGGAAGCGTTACATTTTGTTGGCGGTATTTTCACCAATTTGTCTCACGATCATTTGGATTATCACCCAACATTTGCCGAGTACAGAGATGTGAAAAAATCATTTTTCGATAATTTGCCTAAATCAGCATTTGTATTAGTAAATATTGATGATAAAAATGGGCCAGTTATGTTGCAGAATACGGCAGCAAAAAAATTGACTTATGCTTTAAAAACCTATGCTGATTATAAAGCACAAATCCTGGAAAATCAATTGTCAGGTTTATTATTGAAAATTAACGGAAATGAAGTTTGGGTAAAGCTGATAGGCACATTTAATGCGTATAATTTATTGGCTATCTACGGAACTGCCGTTCAATTAGGAATGGAAAGCTTGGAAGTACTTCGCTTATTATCAGATTTAGAAAGTGTTTCGGGACGTTTTCAATTTATTGTTTCTGCTTCAAATATTACCGCTATTGTAGATTACGCGCATACGCCGGATGCATTAGAAAATGTGCTGAAAACAATCAATGACATTCGTACTAAAAACGAACAATTGATAACAGTTGTAGGTTGTGGAGGAAATAGAGACAAAACAAAACGCCCAGTTATGGCTGGGATTGCATCAGATCTTAGTGATAAAGCAATACTAACTTCAGATAATCCAAGAAATGAAGCTCCTGAAACTATTATTAGTGAAATGGAGCAAGGTGTTGCCCCTCAGAATTACAAGAAATTGTTGACTATTACGGATAGAAAACAGGCTATAAAAACAGCTTGTCAATTGGCTCAGCCAAATGATATTATATTAATTGCAGGAAAGGGTCATGAAACCTATCAGGAAATAAATGGTGTTCGTCACGATTTTGACGACATGAAAATTGTTAAAGAAATATTAGAACAACTCCATAAATAGAAAAATATGCTGTATTACTTATTTGAATATTTGGACAAAATATTAGATGTTCCTGGAACAGGTGTTTTTCAGTACATTACTTTTAGATCTGCATTAGCATTGATGCTTTCTTTACTGTTGTCTACAATTTATGGTAAAAGAATCATTCATTTCCTTCAAAGGCAACAAGTAGGTGAAACCGTTCGTGAACTGGGTTTAGCTGGCCAAAATGAAAAAGCGGGTACACCAACAATGGGGGGGTTAATTATCATATTTGCCACCTTGGTTCCTGTTATTCTTTTTGCAAAGTTGCATAACATTTATATTGTTTTATTGATTGTTACCACACTTTGGATGGGAACGATCGGTTTTATAGATGATTATATCAAAATTTTCAAAAAAGATAAAGAAGGTCTAAAAGGGATATTTAAAGTTTTTGGTCAAGTAGGTCTTGGTTTAATTGTAGGTACGGTCCTTTATTTTAGTCCGGCTGTAACTGTACGTACGGATACATCTACATCGGATATATTCAAAACACCTACTGAAAATGTAATTGTTCAAGCTCCAGTTGAAGAAAAATCTACCGCAACTACGATTCCGTTCTTTAAAAATAATGAATTTGATTATGCTGAATTATTAGCTTGGACAGGTGAAGGTTATGAAAAATGGGCATGGTTGATTTTTATTCCGGTCGTGATTTTTATTATTACCGCAGTGTCTAATGGTGCAAATTTAACGGATGGTATTGATGGACTGGCTGCAGGAACTTCAGCTGTTTCGGTCTTGGCATTGGGGATATTTACATTCGTTTCGGGGAATATTATTTTTTCTAATTATTTGAATATTATGTATATCCCTCATTCGGGGGAAATGACGGTCTTTATAGCCGCATTTGTGGGCGCTTTAATTGGATTTCTTTGGTACAATTCTTATCCAGCATCTGTTTTTATGGGGGATACAGGAAGTTTGACTATTGGAGGAATTATTGCGGTTCTGGCGATTGCTGTTCGAAAAGAAATGTTGATTCCATTATTGTGCGGAATTTTTCTTGTCGAAAATTTTTCAGTCGTTTTGCAAGTCGCTTATTTTAAATATACAAAGAAACGCTTTGGCGAAGGCCGAAGAATCTTTCTAATGTCGCCTTTGCATCATCATTATCAGAAAAAAGGATATCACGAAAGTAAAATTGTCACCCGTTTTTGGATTGTTGCCATAATGCTGGCCATATTATCAATTGTTACTTTAAAATTAAGATAGTATGAGGCTAGTAATTTTAGGTGGTGGGGAAAGCGGAATAGGAACGGCTATTCTGGGTAAGAAGAAAGGGTATGATGTATTTGTGTCTGATTTTGGAAAGATAAAAGAAAATTATAAAGAGGTTCTTATCATTAATGAAATTGCTTGGGAAGAGGAAAAGCATACTGAAGATTTGATTCTGAATGCTGATTTGGTGATGAAAAGCCCGGGAATTCCGGATAAATCGCCAGTAGTTAAAAGGCTTAAAGAGAAAGGAGTTCCGGTGTTGTCGGAAATTGAGTTCGCAGCCCCTTTTACAAACGCTACTATAATTGGAATTACAGGCAGCAATGGAAAGACAACCACCACAATGCTTACACACCATTTGCTGAAATCAGCAGGTTTGAATGTAGGATTAGGAGGGAATATTGGAAAGAGTTTTGCTTGGCAGGTGGCAGATAATAATTATGATTCTTATGTGCTGGAGTTGAGTAGTTTTCAACTGGATGGAATTGTGAATTTCAAACCTCACATTGCTATTATTACGAATATCAGTCCGGATCATTTAGATCGATACGAGTACAAATACGAAAATTACATTGATTCAAAATTTAGAATTACAAAGAATCAAACCGAGGAAGATTACCTCATATATGATGCGGATGATGAAGCCATTACAGAATGGTTTAAAACACATACAACTAAAGCCAAATTAATTCCTTTTTCATTGACTAAAATTCTCAGCGAAGGAGCTTATATAAAAAACAACAAAATGGAAATTTCAATTAATCAAGAAGAGTTTACAATGGATACAGAGCATATTGCCTTGGAAGGAAAACATAACATGAAAAACGCAATGGCAGCAACCTCTGTGGCAAAATTGATGCAAATTAGAAAGTCGACAATACGTGAAAGTTTGTCAAACTTTCAAGGAGTAGAACATCGTCTTGAAAAAGTATTGAAAATTCAAAATGTACAGTACATCAATGATTCAAAAGCGACTAATGTAAACGCCACTTTTTTTGCATTAGACAGCATGAATACACCTACAGTGTGGATTGTGGGAGGTGTTGATAAAGGAAATGATTACAATGAATTGATGTCATTAGTTCGTGAAAAAGTGAAAGCGATTATCTGTCTTGGAGTTGATAATAAAAAAATAATAGATGCTTTCGGGAATGTGGTAGATATGATGGTCGAAGTGGATAACATGAACGATGCAGTGATAATGGCGCAGCGTTTAACCGAAAAAGGAGATACGGTTTTATTGTCGCCAGCATGCGCTAGTTTTGATTTGTTTGAAAACTATGAAGACAGAGGAAACCAATTTAAACAAGCCGTTAAGAATTTATAATAAAAAAGTTTTATTTATTTAGATTTTAAGGCTCCCCAACCTGAAATTTAAACAAATAAAACTTTAAAAAAACAGTAAAATGAAACAACTAATAAACAATTTAAAAGGAGATAAAGGTATTTGGTCATTCGTGGCCTTATTGGCCTTGTTTTCGTTTATGCCTGTTTTTAGTGCGAGTAGTAACTTGGCTTATATAGGCCAGGGAAACGGAAATACATTGGGGTATTTGGTAAAACATTTGGCTCATATCTGTATTGGTTTTGCCATTATCTATTGGATTCACAAAGTTCCGTATCATTATTTTAGAGCAATCTCTAAAGTAGGATTACCCGTTGTTTGGATTTTATTAGCCTACACTTTAATTAAAGGAACTGTTATCGCCGGTGCAAATGCCAGTAGATGGATTCAAGTGCCATTTATTGGAATAACATTTCAAACATCAACATTGGCGTCTATCGTGTTATTTATTTTTGTAGCACGTTATTTGTCTAAAACCAGAGAAGAGCCTATTACATTCAAGGCGTCTTTTTGGGAGCTTTGGTTACCGGTATTTTTCACTTTGATATTAATTTTGCCTGCGAATTTTTCTACAACAGCGTTGATTTTTTCGATGATATTGATGTTGACTTTTATTGGTAAATACCCATTAAAATATATTGGAATTATTATTGGATCGGGAATATTATTTCTCGCTTTTTTTGTTCTTCTATCCAAAGCTTTTCCTGATTCCAGATTTTTTAGCAGGGTACATACTTGGGAAAGCAGAATCGAGAATTTTAGTACAGATAAACCGGATGAAGACGATTATCAAATCGAGAAGGCAAAAATTGCAATTGCATCAGGTAAAATATATGGATTGGGCCCAGGTAAAAGTGTTCAAAAGAATTTCTTGCCGCAATCTTCTTCTGATTTTATTTATGCCATTATTGTTGAAGAATATGGACTTATAGGTGGCTTAGGTGTTCTTGCTTTGTATTTATTATTGTTGTTCCGATTTATTATAGCCTCTCATAAGGCCAATTCATTATTTGGGAAATTAGTGGTTATAGGATTAGGCTTTCCCATGATATTTCAAGCAATGATTAATATGGCCGTGGCGGTAGAATTATTACCTGTCACGGGACAGACATTGCCATTGATAAGTAGCGGAGGGAGTTCTATATGGATGACTTGTTTTGCACTTGGAATCATAATAAGTGTAACTAAGAAAGAGGAAGAGATTGCGCAAGAATTAAAAGAGTCTGCTTTAAGAGACGAAGCGCTTCAAAAATTAATTGACAAACAATTAGAAGACGACTACAGTACAGATAATGATTATTCTATAGAGGATAAAACTAAGAATCCAATGAATGCAGTTTTAAATAAATAATCGGTTTTAAGATTAAATAATTTTTGAAAACATAGGAACTCAGTAACATTATACAAATGAAACAATACAAATTCATATTAAGCGGTGGCGGAACTGGAGGACATATCTATCCTGCCATTGCGATTGCCAATGAATTAAAATCCCGTTTTCCGGATGCTGAATTCCTTTTTGTAGGAGCTCAGGATAAAATGGAAATGCAAAAAGTACCGCAGGCTGGATATAAAATAAAGGGACTTTGGATTTCTGGTATTCAAAGAAGGTTGACATTTGATAATTCACTTTTTCCACTCAAATTACTGGCGAGTTTATTAAAATCCAGAACAATAATAAGAGAGTTTGAACCTGATGCTGTTATAGGGACGGGAGGTTTCGCAAGCGGACCTTTATTGCAGGTGGCAGCAATGGCCGGTATACCAACAGTGATTCAAGAACAAAATTCCTATCCTGGAATCACCAATAAATGGTTGAGCAAAAAAGCAAACAAAATTTGTGTTGCTTATGAAAATCTGGAACGTTTTTTTCCAAAAAAAAAATTGATTTTGACTGGAAATCCAGTTCGACAAGATTTAATTGATATTGAAAGTAAAAGAGCCGAAGCAATTCCATTTTTTAATTTAGATGCTAAAAAGAAAACGTTGTTGGTTCTTGGTGGAAGTCTAGGGGCAAGAAGAGTAAACCAACTAATTGAAAAGGAGCTGAAAAATTTGCTTTCACAGAATGTTCAGGTGATTTGGCAGTGCGGAAAATTATATTTTGAAGATTATAAAAAATATAGTCAAGGGGATGTTCAAGTAATGGCTTTTATTGAAAGAATGGATTTGGTTTATGCCGCCGCCGATATTGTCATTTCTCGTGCAGGTGCGTCATCGGTTTCGGAATTGTGTCTTGTGGGAAAACCTGTGATTTTCATTCCTTCTCCTAATGTAGCTGAAGATCACCAAACTAAAAATGCTCAGGCAATTGTTGATCGAAAAGGTGCAATTATGTTGAAAGAAACAGAGCTGGATTCACAATTTGGTCTTGTTTTTGAAGCTTTACTTAAAGATCAAGGAAAGCAGAATCAGTTAATTGAGAATATAAAAAAATTGGCTAAACCCGAAGCAACAAAACAAATTGTTGATGAAATTGTAAAATTGATTTAGTAGCATATGAATGATTCTTTTAAAAGTTGTATTTTTCTTTTAATAGCTATTGTCACTTTGTCTTACGTATTCACTAAAAGAAGTAAACATAAAGATGTGAATGATTGGAGAGGTTTTATTGGGGTTTTGGCTCTATTATATTCGGCTCCTATCTAATCATACAATCATTGAAATAAATATTTTAAATAAAATTTGTGTCTTAGCGCCTTTGTGGCAAAATAATAATAATATGAATTTAAATCAAATACATAACGTCTATTTTATAGGAATTGGAGGCATCGGCATGAGTGCTCTGGCTCGTTATTTCAAAAATATCGGTAAGCAAGTCTCTGGGTATGATAAAACGCCTACGATGCTTACAGGTGAATTAATAGAAAGTGGTATTTCAATTCATTTTGAAGATAATATTGATTTAATTCCAGAAGATTTCTACTCAGAAAACACCTTGGTTATTATTACGCCAGCAGTTCCAAAAAATCATTCCGAGTGGAATTATTTCTTGGAAAGAGACTATCAGGTAAAAAAAAGAGCGGAAGTTTTAGGAATAATCACCAAAGACACTTTTTGTTTTGCAGTTGCCGGAACTCATGGTAAAACAACTACCTCTAGTATTTTAGGACATATTTTATTTGAAAGCGGTGCTGATGTTACTGCTTTTATTGGAGGAATTGTAGAAAATTATAATTCAAATTTAATTGGAAGCGGTAAAACAGTTACTGTTGTTGAAGCAGATGAATTTGATCGTTCGTTCTTGCATTTGCATCCTAATATTGCCTGCATTACATCTATGGATGCCGATCATTTGGATATTTATGGAACCAGTCAGGCAATTGAAGAATCTTTTATTGAATTTGCTTCTAAAGTGGAAGATAAAAATAATCTTTTTATAACGAAAGAATTGACAATTGAAGGAGTTACCTGTGCGGTAAATGAAGATGCTATTTTTAAGGTATTTAATGTTAGAATTGGAAATGGCAGCTACACATTCGATGTACAAACTCCCACTGAAATAATAAAAAATTTACAATTTGGATTACCTGGGAAACACAATTTAATGAATGCTTTAATGGCTATCGCAATGGCAAAATTATTCGGCACCCCAACCAATGCCATTGCAAAAGCCATAGCATCATTCAAAGGCATAAAGAGAAGATTTTCTTATCAAATTAAAACGGATAAGTTAGTTTATATAGACGATTACGCACATCATCCAACGGAAATAAATGCCGTGCATCAGGCAGTTACAGAATTGTATCCAAATCAGAAAGTTTTGGCTATTTTTCAACCCCATTTATTCAGCAGAACCAGAGATTTTTCAGATGATTTTGCCAAAAGTTTATCCGCTTTTGATGAAGTTGTTTTATTGGATATTTATCCTGCCCGTGAATTGCCAATGGAAGGAATAACTTCGCAATGGTTAATGGATAAAATGACAAATAATGATAAAAAATTGGTCATAAAAAATGATTTAATTCCAACTATTCTTGCATCAGATGCTACAGTTATTGTGACAATTGGCGCAGGAGATATAGGAGAACTGGTTCCAACAATTAAAAAAGCGATAAATGAAACTCTTTAATTGGACAAATATTCGATTAATACTGATGTTTGCATTGGTTATTTTTCTGTTTTCTTTTACGTCAAATCGAAATGAAAATAGAAAATTAACTAAATCTACCGTTATTTTTGTGGGAGATATCGCTCCTTTTGTTAAACAAGAAACGGTTAATAAATTGTTAATAGAAAATAAAAGAGATGCATCGAGCATTCAAAAAGTTAATTTAGATTTGAATAAGCTGGAGAAAGCTTTAGATGCACAAGAAATGATTGAAAAGTCAGATGTATTTGTGAGTATCGATGGCGTTTTAAAAGCAGTAGTGAAACAAAAGACTCCAATAGCTAGGGTTTTTGATAATGGAGCTTCTTTTTATATTGATTACAAAGGGAATAGAATGCCATTATCAGCAAATTTTACAGCTAGAGTTCCACTTGTTTTAGGGGGAATTAATAAAAAAAATAACGAAGATTTGGCTGATTTATTTCGCATAATCTATGAAGATGCTTTTTTGAAAAAAAATATCATTGGAATTCAAATTATGCCGAATGGCAGCTTATTAATGCTCAATAGAAATTTTGATTTCCAAATTGATTTTGGCAGATTGATAAATGTGGAGCTAAAATTTAAAAATTATAAAGCTTTTTTTCAAAAAGCAGTTTTAGATAGTTCGTTGTATAAATATAAAAAAATAGATCTCAGATTTACGGAACAAGTAGTTTGCACTAAATAATAGATAATGGAAAAAGAGAATATTGCAGTAGGTCTAGATATTGGGACAACCAAAATTGTTGCCATGATAGGCAAGAAAAATGAGTATGGGAAATTAGAGATTTTGGGAATTGGAAAATCCAAAAGCTTAGGAGTGGCAAGAGGTGTTGTGAATAACATAACTCAAACTATTCAATCTATCCAACAAGCAATTCAAGAGGCTGAAAATAATTCAGGTTATAAGATTAAAGACGTAGTTGTTGGAATCGCTGGTCAACACATCCGCAGCATTCAACATACAGATTATATTAGCAGAAATAATCCTGAAGAAGTTATCGGGGAGAATGACATACAGCTTTTGATTGATCAGGTAAATAAATTGGCCATGTTGCCGGGTGAAGAAATTATACACGTATTGCCACAGGAATTTAAAATTGACGGACAATCTGAGATTAAGGAGCCTATAGGAATGTATGGGGGAAGATTAGAGTCCAGCTTTCATGTTGTAGTGGGTCAAGCATCATCGATACGCAATGTAGGAAGATGTATCCAAAGTTCAGGAATAGAATTGTCAGGTTTGACTTTAGAGCCATTAGCGTCTGCTGATGCTGTTTTGAGTCAGGAAGAAAAAGAAGCAGGTGTTGCGCTTATCGATATAGGTGGCGGAACAACGGATTTGGCCATTTTTAAAGATGGTATTATTCGTCATACTGCTGTAATACCTTTTGGAGGAAATGTAATTACAGATGATATTAAAGAAGGCTGTTCCATCATTGAAAAGCAAGCTGAGTTATTAAAAGTTAAATTTGGTTCTGCTTGGCCAGGGGAAAATAAAGACAACGAAATTGTTTCTATTCCCGGATTAAGAGGCAGAGAGCCAAAAGAGATTTCGTTAAAGAATCTTTCGAAAATAATTCATGCTCGTGTAGTAGAAATTATAGACCAGGTTTTCACCGAAGTAAAAGCATACGGACATGAAGACCCTCGTAAAAAACTGATTGCAGGAATAGTACTTACTGGTGGTGGTGCTCAATTGAAACACATCAAGCAGTTAGTGGAATATATTACCGGAATGGATACCAGAATTGGCTATCCAAACGAGCATTTGGCTGGAAATTCTGATGAAGAGATTTCAAGTCCTTTATACGCTACAGCAGTAGGATTAGTAATGAACAGCATTCAAAATAATTCTCAAAGCGCGTTAAGAATGGATGCAATAGAGCCTCCAAAAGCTACAGTTTACAGAGCTCCGGTTGTACAAAATTATGAAGTTGAAGTGCCGGTAGTTGAAGTAGAAGAGGAAGTAAAACCGGTATCTACGGGAGATAAAATACAAAGATCATTTTTTGACAGGTATGTTGATAAGATTAAGGATTTCCTGGATAACGCAGAATAGCTAAGTAAGTAATAAACATTTCAATTCTCCTTTTTGCCCCAAGCCTTAAGAAGAAAAAAAATAATTAAACATTAAAAAAACCAAATAAAATGATGAGCAACTCAGAATTTGGAAGTATTTCATTTGATTTACCAAAAAATCAATCAAATGTAATAAAAGTAATTGGTGTAGGTGGAGGCGGAAGTAACGCCATCAATCACATGTTCAAACAAGGTATTAAAGGCGTTGATTTCATCGTTTGTAATACAGATTCACAGGCTTTGCAAAATAGTTCTGTGCCTAACAAAATACAGTTAGGGGTACATTTGACAGAAGGACTTGGTGCTGGAGCAAATCCAGATGTAGGTCAGCAATCCGCTATTGAAAGTATTGCCGATATTGAAAAAATGTTGGATCGCAATACTAAAATGGTTTTTATCACTGCAGGAATGGGTGGTGGAACTGGAACAGGAGCTGCGCCGGTAATCGCACAATTGGCTAAAGAAAGAGATATTCTTACGGTAGGAATTGTGACTTTACCTTTCTTGTTTGAAGGGAAAGTGCGTCAGGAACAAGCCTTAATAGGTATCGATAAATTACGTAAACAAGTCGACTCATTAATTGTTATCAATAATAATAAATTAAGAGAAGTATACGGAAATCTTGGTTTTAAAGCAGGTTTTTCAAAAGCGGATGAAGTTTTGGCGACAGCCTCAAGAGGTATTGCCGAAGTAATTACACATCACTATACTCAAAATATCGATTTAAGAGATGCTAAAACAGTATTGTATAATAGCGGAACGGCTATCATGGGATCTTCTGTTTCTTCAGGCGAGAATAGAGCTAAGGAAGCAATTGTAGCTGCTTTAGATTCTCCTTTGTTAAATGATAATAAAATTACTGGTGCCAAAAACGTATTGTTGCTTATCGTTTCTGGAACTAATGAAATTACAATTGATGAAATTGGAGAGATAAATGACCATATTCAAATCGAAGCAGGTCATAATGCAAATATTATCATGGGGGTTGGTGAAGACGAATCGCTTGGAGATGCTATTGCAGTTACCATAATCGCTACAGGATTCGATATTGAACAACAAAACGAAATTGTAAATACGGAGCCTAAAAAAATAATTCATACCCTAGAGGACGAGCAAAGAAGTGTTCACAATTTAAGTAATAGAACCGTTGCTGCATTCGATTTAAATAACGTAACGCCTGCATCAAACTCTAACGAAAGAATTGTTTTCGATTTATTAGAAGACACTACAGTAGTAGCTCCTGAACCAGTTATAACAGCACCAGCGCCAACAATCAATAAAGAAGAGTTGATGGTGATGTCTGAATTTATAAAAAATTTAGACGTGACTTTCGAAATCGTTTCTCCAATTAATGATAGTGAATTTACTTTTACCTCACCAGAAGTTAAAGAAGTAAAAGCAGTTCAGCCAAAAATTGTAGAAAGACAAGAACAAACGGCTTTCTCTTTTGATTTGCCGCTTTTCAAAGCAGAGCCGGTTGCTCAGGGTGAGGAAAACAAAGTTTTATTTGAACTAACGAATGAAACTCGTGATATCAAAGTCAATGAAGCAGTACAATTTGTTCCGGTAACAGAATTGTCTGATAGAGGAATTATCAAATATTCTCTTGAGGAGTACATGGAAGCAGATACTGATTTCGAGGTTAAACCAATTGCAAAAGTAGTTGAAGTTACTGTTCCTGCCGAGTTGAATATTACAATGAAACAAGTGGATGTAGTTACAAATGCACCAACTCATTTCGAAAGTATTTCTCCAATGGAAATGACAATTGAAGAAACGTTGAAGCTTCGCGCTGACGAAAGAAGAAAAAAATTAAAAGAATTCAATTACAAGTTTCATAATAATGTTTCTAAAATTGATGAGTACGAAAAAGAACCTGCTTACAAAAGATTAGGAATAGATATTTCAAATAATCAACCAAACAATACAAATTCGAGAATTTCTGTTGGAACAGACAGCAACAATGACCTACAGTTGCGTTCTAACAACTCGTATTTGCATGACAATGTAGATTAACTAACTCAAACCAAAATGAGATAGCCCGAAAATTCAATTTAATTTTCGGGTTATTTTTTATGTAGAGAGAAGAAAGTAATCTATTGTTAATTCAAGTAAATTTCTTTAAATTTGCGAGGCCTTAGTCCAGCTGTCGTTTCAAGCTTTTTCTCGAAAATGCTTTTTTCTAAGCCCTTAAAAGAGCTTCCTGCGGTCGCTTTTTAAGCGCAAGAAAAAATACATTTTCTCCTAAAAAGGCTTTTCACTATCATCTGGGGCATTAAAAAATAATCAGTTTGCACTTTTCAGTTTTTAAATTGAAACGCAAATTTAAAAGTAAATATTATTATGAGTTTATCAGTACAAATCATGGACGAAATGAAAACCGCCATGAGAGCCAAAGATACAGTTGCACTAGAAGCGTTAAGAGCTATCAAATCTGAAATCCTTTTAGCTCAGACAGCTACAGGGTCAAAAGAAGAAATAACAGAAGATGACGAGGTTAAATTGCTACAAAGACTAGTAAAAACTCGTAAGGAAAGTGCTAGAATTTTTACGGAGCAAAACCGTTTAGATTTGGCTGAACCAGAATTAGCACAAATAGCAGTAATCGAAAAATTCTTACCAGCGCAATTAAGCGAAGAAGAAGTAGAAGCGGTGATTGCAAAAATCATTGCAGAAACTGGAGCGTCAGGAATTGCATCAATGGGAAAAGTAATGGGATTAGCAGCTGCACAATTAGGCGGAACAGCTGAAGGAAAGACAATTTCTACAATAGTTAAAAAACTATTAGTATAATAATTGCTAATTTCAAATTACGAATTACGTTTGTATAATTCGTAATTTGAAATTCGTAATTAAAATAGGGCTGCGTAGTTCAACTGGATAGAATATCAGATTTCGACTCTGAGGGTTGCAGGTTCGAACCCTGTCGCGGTCACTTTTTTAAACCTAAACCTATTGTTAATAATGGTTTAGGTTTTTTCATTTTTAAATTTAGTCAGTATTTAGTCAGTAATATTAAAAAACATAAAAATTCGCATAATTTTTCAAGTAAAAAAACCTCTCATTTCTGAAAGGTTTCGGTTTTTAATTTATAGTGCTGATAGAATTGCAATCAAAATAATTAATATAATCAACTGCGGTGCTAAGTCTGTTTTGTTTTTTGGTTCCATGATTTTTATTCTTATTAATTATTATTTCTTTTATCTGCTAATAGTTCTCCAAAGATTTTAACGACTATATTACATTAGGTCACTATAATGAATATTACTTTTTTCTAATTTCTAGTTACTGCCCAACAAAATTGGTTTTAACTCCAAAAGTTTTATATCGTATTCGTCTTTATTTATTAATCCTAAATCTAAATACTTTTTCAAATCTTCAATTTTTAATAAGGCTTGTTCTTTAGTGTAAATATAATTTGAGATCAATGGTTTTAAAATTTCGCCATAACTCAAATTTTTAGATAGGGACTCATAAACCATTTCGCCGTCGGCATTTTTAATTGAAAGTAATGTAATTCTATTGTCCTCGCCTTGATCTTCTCTCATCCAATTAAGAAAAAGAACTTCTTTGTTATTAATCAAATGATCAGGTATTTTTTTTTCGTTTTTAATTTCTTTGCCTCTTGAATTAAAATCTTTAGCCGCATCAATTATAATATATTTTTTTGCACCTGTTAACGCTTCTAACAAAGTTGCTTTGTTACCTTGAGGCATCCAGCCCCCCACATTTTCAACAACAATATATTTGTATTTTTTTGAATTGTTAATGAGATTATCAGTAGTTATTTTAGAGTAATTATTTTTTAGAGCCTCATTGTAAGCGGAATTATTAGAGGCTTGCGCCTCAGATTCATTTGCTCTTGCTATTCTATTTGCGACTGCATCTTGTGAAATTCTGTTTAATGCTTCTCCCATTGGGTTTGGTTTACTTACATTAACATTTAAAGTGCCATACTGACTGAAACTTATTTGTATTGACAATGTCATAACTAGTGTTAGGATTCCTTTTTTCATTTTTTATGATTTATATTACTTGATTGGACCTATCTGTTTGTGAGTAAATAAACAATTAATAAACATAAACTGCAATACCCACTTTTAGTGATATTTAGATTTGATTCATGGTGTATTTGTTTTACTACTGTGCAAAAATACTCAAAAAATTAACTTGTTCAGGTGGGTAAATCCTGACTTGTTTTGTCTTTTGGTTGTTCTTTGCGTTCCTGATGTTATGAGCAATCTCTATTATTTGCGTTTCGAAATCCGACGACGACCAACGACTTGATAAATACCGTCTTTTGATTTGTGCAAATACCTTTTTGTCGGTTTTGTAATAGTATTTCAGTCCAGTATGTGAAAGCGAATTACTATTATCTTTTTGCATCGAAATATTTAAACCGGTTACTTTGCAAAGGCGTTTTTTAATCTTATTTTCATATTCCAATACTATCTGTTTTGACTTTATAGTTAAATGGTCAATATGGATAGTCTTGCCGTTTACAAAATCAATCTTTTTGCTTATTATTTCGGCGGTTAAATCTTGCACTTTATTTGAGTTTCTGGAAACGATTTTTTTTAATTGATTTCTGTGGTATGTAAAATTTTTAGTTTGATTGTTGGCCAGCAATCGGGTCCAGTAATTATTGTTTGAATATTCTAATACCGCTCTTTTTAAATTTGTGCTTAAAAGGTCAATTTGGATAGTGTTATCATAATACAACACGTTTTGCCATTCATTCAAAACCTCATCTTTGAAATTATGTAAACCATAATTTACTAAATCCTGTAAACTATAAATCCCACGTTCGTTTAGTTTTTGCATCTTTAGATATTTAATCTCAAAACGCATTATTTCGGTGTCAATATCAAAATGCTTTTTGTATTGTAATGCCTTGTTATATAGTTTGATAATGTATTGAGAGTGTCGCCATTGTTTGTAATTCCCCTCGTCTGAATTGTGCTTATGCTCAAAAGTTTTTGTTTTATGTAAAAAACAATTGTCTATAATTACATTTGTGTGGATTGGCGGAAAAATGTTAATTCCTATCTCTAAACACTTCAAAATACATTGTTCGGGTTCTATGTTGAATTTCTTTTTCAAGTCCCGTAAAACCCATAAAAAGGCCACATTATTAAAGTCATTGTAATTGTGCGCTCCATTATTCCAGTATTTGTGCAAACTTCCCGCAAGAGTAATAGTTCCAGAGTCGTAAATCTTAAATTCTAAACCGTTGTAGGTTGCGTTTTTTGAAGGTGTAACCTTGTGGCCATTCCTATTGATTGTTTTTATTTCTCCGGTTGATAGATTTACGGTATCGTAAAAATCCAATAATAAATTCGCCTCTAAAATAGCGGGGTTTAAATTCTTTATAATAATTTTAATATAGTCAGTCAATTGAGTATCTTTGATTAAGTTTTTTACAATGCCTGTTGAAAACTGAACTTTTGAACAAAGAATAAACGAGCCCTTGAACAAGGCTCGTTTTTTGTTTTTAAGTACTTAGTTTATGAATTTTAAAACTTCGCTTAGGTTGGCTGTATAATAGCCTTTGAGGTAGTAAACCGTTAGATCTCTTTCGTAGTTAGAAAGTTTAACAATTAATAGATCCTCTTTTCGATTGTTGATGCCTTTGTCGGCGAAGTAAATTCCAGGAGAAGGGGTTTTAAAAAGTCCTGTAAAGTTTACCCAACGTTTCCCATTTCTGATTTTTAGCCAAAAACTTGGTGCTGATTTTGCAAAACCTCTATCAATGACGATATTAATTAAATCGGATAGTTTTTGAGTTCCGTTTTCTACCTCAACAAGTTGGTAATGTTTTGTAGTTTTAAATTTACCCCCATTTATTTCTTTGTAAATGTGGGTTGTCGGTTTTGGGATAAAGCCTGTTGAATTCATAATCTTAAACGTTTAAGGGTTTAAGACTTGCTTCAACTTCGGAACGTAAAAAGTATACGCGTGAACCAATCCCGAGAGGATTTAAACGTTTAGACTTACACCAATTGTGAACCGTTGAAATGTCAACGCCAAACATTTTAGAAACGTCTTGACGTGATAAATATTCTTTTGGTTGTGTTGGTGTGAAGTGTTTTAAAAATTCCTGTAATTGAATTTCTACCCTGTTTGAAATTTTGTTTTCAAGTTGTTCAGGGCTTGTTTGGATAAACTGAATTGTTTGCATATCGAAATATTTTTTAATTAATACTTCAGCAAAATTCAATCTATTTAAACCCTTCAAAAGGTTAGTGAAGGGTTAGTAACGTGTATTATTTTTTTGTTTAGAGTGTAAAATGATTGCGTAGAGAAATTTTTAATTTGTCCAAGAACAAAGTTTCGCTACCGTTATTTCTTGATTTTAATTTAGTCAAGGTTTGGTCAGGATTTTTGATTTCAATATCAAAAAATTTAGAGCAAAGTTCTATATTGTCTTTTTGAATTCCTTTAAGGTTTCCGTTTTCTGTCAAAGCCTTAATAAGTTCTATAAATTCTGTTTGGCTTCCATGAAATTTTACTTTTGGAAAACGACTACTGTTTGCACCAGTATTTATTTTGATGCGTAAATATTCTATGATTTTTGAAAAACTAGTAGTTAATTGATCGCAAATTTCTATATCATAACCATCTGTAAGCCATTTGCTTTCGTCTTTAATTAGGGATTTAATGTCATAGTTTTCCTCTCCTGTTGGTTCTTCATTGTTTATTACGTCAAACTCAAATTCATTTAAATAACAATATTTATATTCTGGGTAATCACTGTTGTATTCCAATACTCTCCTTTCACTGACATTTGCGGTACTAAAACAGTTTTGATAAAAATATAGTTCTTTATTTATGAAATGTAACTCGTCGTAGTCTACATATTTTGATTCATGGTCATTTAAACGTGACAAGTATGTTTCTTTGTATTCTTTTAAAGTTGTTATTATTTTTTCTCTCATTTGCCTGTTTATTATATTTTGAACTTAGTCTTGAGATCCGTCAACGTCGATGTTTAATTTAATTTTACGTTTGCTTCTCTAAACAAATTAATCAATTCATTTTTTACAAACTCTGAATCAATTGTTTTAATAAAATTCTTTTGAATATTATTAAGTTCTACACTTTCGCTATTGACGATTTTAAATTGTCTTTTAATTTTCTTTGCCTGTTTTTGGTTTACTACTGTTTTTAAATAGCCTTTTTGTACTTGATTTAGATTGCTCATTTTGTTTGCTTTTATTAAGGTTAATTTTTGTGTTTACAAATAGTGGGTATAGGTTATCTACTGTTTTACGGGTGTTACTTTTTAAAACGAAAGTCTTTTTATTATGGGTACGGGGTCTTTTTTTTGGTTTTTATTTTCAAATTTATTTTAAATTCTATCCGTTTGTTGTTGGTTACCTCTGTGGGGGTTTATAAATATAAAATTCAAATATAATAAATTGATTTGCTCTTAAAACATGACAAACGTTTGTTGTTATTTGTACTTAAATAATAGGGCGTGAGTAACTGGTTTTATTGATGCTCTGTAATAATTTTTATTGTTTACATTGTCGAGGTGTCTATACTCATTGTTAGTATTCGCCATCGTCGGAGAATAGTTTGTAATTTGTTTGATTTCGGTGTTTATTGTTTCGATGCGTTTTAGTTGTTAGTTCCGCTCTTTATTACTTTCATTTCGGGTGCTTTGTCTTTGTTGAGGTCTTCATAAAATTTCATGAATAAATCGGCGTTCGCGTCTTTGTCTTCGCGTTTGTTTATGTAGGCTAAAAATAAACTTTCTTTTGAATGTCCAGTTATTCCGATTAATACTGCAGTAGGTATCTTTTTATAGTAATTAGAGGCAAAAGAACGTCTAAAACAATGCGAGGCAATCAATTCATACTTTGGATATTTGCCTAATTCCTTTCGGTTGGTTTCGGTGTTTAGTTTTGTTCCCTTGACAACCTCAATAATTCCCGCCATTTTACAAATAACTTTTACATAATTGTTTAATTTCTGGTGTGGTATCTCTTTGGGTAAATCATTTTCTATTATGTCAATTACGTGAGGCGCAATTATGCCAATGGTTACACTTTTATTTGTTTTCTGTTGAATTATATCTAAGTACATATTCCCGCCCTTATATCGAATGTTTTCAGTAGTGATTTTTAGTAAATCCCCGCCACGCTGTCCAATTTCACAACCGATCAAAATCCAGTTTTGCGCGTTGTTTAGTGTCTCAGGTGTTAGTAAAAGGTTCTTTGTTAATTGTGGGTTCGCTATCTTAAATTCTTTGATTTGTTCAACGTCTGTAAAATTGGTGTTTTTGATTTGGTCAAGTTCGTCAATTGATAATGTTTGAATATAGCGGTCTTTGTCACTTTCGCTAAAATGTTGGATTGTTTTAGAATAGGGTGTTACTGGAATTTCATTTTTTTCAGCATCAATACAAACCGTTTTTAAGATTTGTAATTCTCGGCCTGTTGTATTTGCGGAATATTTTTTGGTATTAACGAGCCAGTTTGTGAATTTGTCAACAAAGGTATTTGTAATCTCGATAAACTGGATTTGTTTTTTAATGGTTTTTTGATACTCTAAGATTATGTTTTTAAAAACAGTATAGTTTTTTATGGTTTCCTTACTTAATCCAATTTTTACCCCGCCGTTTGTTCTTACTTTGCGCGTGTTTGAATTATCGAGAATGTACTGAATGTGATTAATTAATAAACCTGTATCTGTTTTTACAACTCGTTTAAAACAATTGTTAATTTGGGTTTCTAACCAATACGCGTCAATTAAAACACTATTCGCTAAATCTTTGTTTAGGTTTTCTAAAACAAAGGTCTCCAATTTTTTGAGGTTGTTGGATAATGTTTTGTTTTCGTTTTTGGTTTGTTTGGGTAAATTTGACTCGCTCCAATCTTTAGGGTTTATAGAGAACCCCGTTTTTTTCTTAAGTGAAACATATTGACTTATTGAAACTCTAATGTATATTTGAGAGTTTTCGGACTTACTTTGAAGTAAAAATTTAATCTTTGCCATATTTTGAACTTTTGAACTCTCAAATTTAAAACATTAATTCGATTAAAAAAAACTTTAGTCAGTATTTAGTCAGTAAGTAGTCAGTATTATTAAATGTTATTCTATTTCATTCTATTATTTGAAATTACGTTTAACTTGTTGTTATAGTTGAATTTGTTGAAGTTAGTAGTTATTTTTATAGTGGTTTTGCGAAGTCGTTCGAAGTGTGTTATTGAGTGTTCAAGGTTTCAGGTTCGAACCCTGTCGCGGCCACAAACACAAATAGAAATGCTTCAAAAAAATCAAGTTTGCTTGAAATATTTTGAAGCATTTTTCATTTTAAAACGTTTATAAAATATGTCTCTTCAACTTTTTATTTCGGTACTTTTTGGGACATTATTTCTCCTGCTTTTAATTTTTAGAGTCGTGGAACCAGCTTACGTGCTTTTATTCAATAAGCCGCTTTATATTCATTGGTATCCTTTTTCTAAGAAATTAAAATTAAGCCAACGCCAAATTTTAGTAAATGATTTTCCGTTTTATAATGGGCTTTCCCCTAAAAGAAAAATGTATTTTGAACATCGTGTGAACGAATTTATTGCAACCTATCAGTTTGTAGGCAAGGAGATTGTTATTACGGAACAAATGCAAATGCTGATTGCTGGAACTTATGTGATGTTAACTTTCGGGATGCGAAATTATCTTATCCATTTGTTCAATAAAATAATAATTTATCCATCCAGTTATTATTCTACCGTAAATCAAACATATCATAAAGGAGAATTCAATCCAAAAATGAAAGCAATCGTTTTTTCTTGGGAAGATTTCTTATTGGGACATTCTACATCAAATGACAATATTAATCTTGGTTTACATGAGTTTTCTCATGTGTTACATTTTCATTGCTTAAAAAGTAATGATCCAAGTGCTATAATCTTTTTTGATGAATTCAAAGAAGTCATAAAATATTATATCGACCCAAATCTAAATAATGTGCTGAAACAAAAAGGATACTTTAGGTTGTATGCTTATGGAAATCAATTTGAATTTTTATCTGTGATCTTGGAACATTTTTTTGAAACACCTCATGTATTTAAAGCAACGCATCCAGAATTATACGCACACATTGTGGCAATGATCAATTTTAATGAAGAATATTTTAAATAAAAAATGGCGCTCAAGGCGCCATTTTCTTTAGAAGCTTGTCAGCTTCTTTAAATCTTGTATGGTTTGGGTGGGATTTTCGGCTTTAAAAACAAAACTTCCGGCTACAAGAACATCCGCTCCTGCTTCAACAAGTTGTTTTGCATTTTTATTAGTAACTCCACCATCAATTTCAATCAATGTACTTAGACCTTGGTCGGTAATCATTTTTCGAAGTTTTCGAACTTTATTATAGGTGATTTCTTCAAATTTTTGCCCACCAAAACCTGGGTTTATCGACATGATTAAAACCATATAGCATTCTGAAAGAATGTCTTCTAAAACCGAAACGGGAGTCGATAAATTTAAAACTACTCCAGCTTTACAGCCAGCGGCTTTTATTTGTCTAAGTGTACGGTGTAAATGAACAGTAGATTCGTAATGAACAGTAATAATATCGGCGCCAATTTTCACAAAATCCTCAATGTATCTTTCTGGTTTTTCAATCATCAAGTGTACATCTAAGGGTTTGGTTGCGTGTTTTTTGATAGCTTCAATTACAGGCATACCATACGATATGTTAGGTACAAAATGTCCGTCCATTACATCAATATGAAACCAATCGGCTTCGCTGTTGTTGATCATTTCGATGTCGCGTTGCAGATTAGCAAAATCAGCAGCGAGAACTGATGGAGCAATAAGTGTATTCTTCATTGTGTAGTTGTATTGTTTGTGCAAAAGTAGTTTTTTTAGAGCAATTGACGAAAGTTTTTTATGATTCAGTTCGTGAGTTGTTCCTGCGATTTGCGTAAGGGATAGAGGTGATATCCTCGAAGTGCAACGGAGAGATAAAGCCGAAAGCCCGACCCGAAGTTTTTACGGAGGGTTACGCCAAAATTATTTTAGAAGGGAATAGATTCAAGGGAATCTGAAATGAATTCAGATTAAAAAATAAAACTCCGGTAATCAGCCGGAGTTTCAATCATCAATCAAAAAACGAACAGTCAATCAAACTGTTGTTTACTGTAAAATTTCAAATCCCAAAAGATTGGGATTTGAAATTTATTTTTGGATATTATCCAAGGTATGTTTTTAGTATTTTACTTCTTGAAGTGTGTTTTAATCTACGGATTGCTTTTTCCTTGATTTGGCGTACACGCTCACGAGTTAGGTCGAAAGTTTCTCCAATTTCCTCTAATGTCATTGGGTGTTGATCGCCAAGACCAAAGTACAAACGAACTACATCAGCCTCTCTTGGAGTCAATGTTTCTAATGAACGCTCGATTTCGGTACGCAATGATTCGTGAATTAATTCTCTGTCTGGATTTGGAGATTCACCAGAACGTAAAACGTCATAAAGGTTTGAATCT
Source organism: Flavobacterium xylosi (assembly GCF_042787345.1). NCBI lineage: Bacteria > Pseudomonadati > Bacteroidota > Flavobacteriia > Flavobacteriales > Flavobacteriaceae > Flavobacterium > Flavobacterium xylosi. Next base: position 203,007 of record NZ_JBHZPZ010000002.1, read on the forward strand.
TCTCCTTCTACAAGAGGCGCATCCATTGATAAGTGACGACCGGAGTTTTTCATGCTCTCTTTTACGTCATTTACAGTCATGTCAAGCTCTTTTGCAATTTCCTCAGCAGATGGTGGACGCTCGTTAGATTGCTCTAATAATGCGTACATTTTGTTGATTTTATTGATAGAACCAATTTTGTTCAAAGGCAAACGAACGATACGGGATTGTTCAGCCAATGCTTGTAATATAGATTGACGAATCCACCAAACGGCATACGAGATGAATTTGAAACCACGTGTTTCATCAAAACGTTGTGCTGCTTTTATCAATCCTAAATTTCCTTCGTTAATTAAATCAGGAAGTGTAAGTCCTTGATTTTGGTATTGTTTTGCTACCGAAACCACGAAACGTAAATTGGCTTTTGTTAATTTTTCCAGGGCTTTTTGATCCCCAGCTTTAATCTTTTGTGCTAATTCTACTTCTTCGTCAGCGGTAATAAGGTCAACTTTTCCAATTTCTTGTAAATATTTGTCTAATGATGCAGTTTCACGATTCGTAACCTGCTTGGTGATTTTAAGTTGTCTCATGTTTTTGTCTCCTCAATTTTTTAAGTGTACAAATGATTATACGTATGGAGTTTCAAAAAAGTTACAAAAAATAGAAAATATTTAAAACTCCTGCTCCAGAAAAAGTATTTAGACAATAAAAAGAGTTTGCGAAAATAGCGATAGTTTAAAAACCATTAATTACCATAATCATGGTATTGAAAAAAATAGGATTAGAAATCTAAAAAATTTTCAACATTTTCACCATTCCACTGGCCTGAAAATTTATAGGGAATAAATCTTGCAAACAGCTCTTCTTTATACCATTTGAGTTTTCTGGTAAGACGAACGACCTCTTTGTGTTTTTCATTTTTGTAGGCATAATCAATCATTTCGGCTTGAGTTTTCCATATGCTTAGTGTAGCTTGCTGTATTAGAGGCCATTCGCCAACGCCGATAGATAGCGCTAATCCATTATAACTCTCTAAACTTTTGCTCACATCACCAACTTTTCTCCAAAAAGAAATTAATTTTGAAAGTCGAATACTGGCTCGTGTTAAAACCATAACTGGCTTATCTATAGCCAAATAGGCATGAGAAATAAAAGGCTGCTTTCCGTCCCATTTTCCGTGTGCTTCTGCTGCATGTGCAAAAACGTTGAATGATTCAGAACTTCTGGATTTATAGTTGTTAAAAAATAAATTTTTTTCAAAAAAATTATTTGCATCTATTTCTGACACCCAAATACATAATAATGCATAAGTTCCAAAGTTTGGTTTTGAACTAAAACCATTTTCAGCACCTGAGCCCAATAATTTGTAAAACACTAATCCTTCAATATTTTTGAAATGAGCGTGTCCTAATTGCATTTGCGAAAATGCCCAAAGTTTGTTGGAAAAACTTTCCAATTTAAAAAAAGTACAAGTGGTTATTTGGCTCATGAGTTTGTGTTATATTTTGAATGGGTTTGTGATTGTAAATCAGATTATTTTTTTTCAACCACTAAAATTTGTACGCCCAACGGAAATAGTTTTTCAAACACAAAAATAGGGGATGTAATCACTTTTAAAAGAACAAGCATCCAAAAATGATTAGACATATTCCCCGACCAATCTATCCCTTTTTTTTCCATTCTACCAAGCCACCATAGGGTAAACGCATCAAGGGTTCCGTATCGCAAATGTTTTTTAATTTCCCATTTATCTTTAGGAAACAAAAGCGCAAAACCTTTATTTGTTAATAATGACAGGTGTCTTGGACTATGCCATCCTTGCCAATATGATTTTTGAATTTTTGCACTTATACTTTTATAATCAGGTATTTCGATAATTATTTTCCCACCTTGTTTTAAGCAATTATAGAGTGTTTCAATAGTTTGATGTGGGTTGTAATCGTGCTCTAAATAATGCCATAACGTGATTACATCAAATTCGGTCTTAGTATTATAATCTTCAATAGAAACTTTTTTAAGTTCTAATTTAGGGTAATTTTTACCCTTCCAACCCGAATCTGAAAAATCAATTCCAGTGCAATTTACTTTTGAGTCTTGTTGCAAAAGTTCTAAAAAACTCGGATTACCACATCCTACATCTAAAATATTAAAATTAAGGTCGTTTTTTTTAAGATATTTTTTTACAAAATTTACGCGCTTTAAATCTAAGTTTTTTTGACTGTTTACTACAAAGGAAAAATACTTTCCCCATGCTAAAGAACCTCTGTAGGGTAAATAGTTTTCGGTGTAGTAATCCTCTAATCTTTCCGGCATTACCGGATTTGTTAGAAACACTGTTTCGCAATTATTACAAACATTAAAAGCATAAAGCTCATTATTTGGCTCATGCATTAATGCATTTGTTGATATGTAATAAGAAGTTTCGGTTTTTTTACAAATCAGGCAATTGACAGCATTTGTATATTCCATTTGATAGTTTAATTTTATGTAAAGCCAATGAATAATCTATACGATAAACAAAAGCTAAAGCGCAAAACTTTAAACTAAAGAGTAAGATATTTATCCATACGAATACTGTGTTATGTGTAAAGGGTTTTAGATTGTTTTGAGGCAGCTTGAATGTATTTTTTCTTAATAATTAACATTCCAAAACTTTCGCCACCTTGTTTTCCCGTATTTTTGTGATGCATTTTGTGCGCACGGCGCAACGCTAAAACAAATACATTTTTTGTTTTAGTAAATACTTTGAAGCGTTGGTGAATTATCAGGTCGTGTACAAAAAAATAAGCTAAACCGTAGAGTAATATACCAAAACCAACCCATGTGTACCAGGCATATTGGTTCATCATTCCAAACATTATTAGTAACCAACTTGGCACGGCATAAATGATAAAAAACAAGTCATTTCGTTCAAACCAGCTTTCATGGTCTTTTTTGTGATGATCAGCATGAAAATACCACATAAAACCATGCATTACGTATTTGTGATTTGCCCATGCAGAAAATTCTGTTAGTATAAAAGTGACTAAAACTATGCTAGAATTAATTATTATTTCCATATTAAATAAATATAAATAAAAAGGTGAAGAATATAATTTGTAAAATCAATATTATTAAAGACACCTTGCGATTCCCTTTTATAATTGTAGGGTAAAAAAAGTAAGATGTAAAAAAAGCAACGCCAATCCAACTTAAATAATTCTGTAAATCAGGTAGTCCACCTTCAAATTGCCAAAAATTAAGTTTCGGTGCCACTTGCTCAATAAGTAAATCAATAAGCGTTACGAGTAAAGAAGCCACAGCCAAAACCGTTATTTTGTTTGCAAAGATACGACTTACTACTATGATTCCAGCACAAATAAGCATTGCCCAATTGATCGAAATAACCAGAGGAACATTAAGAAATTTATAGCCTAATCCGTCGCCATACGAATATTTCCCAAAAATTAATCCAGTTTTTACGCCAATTACTTCAATAATAAAACCCAAAGATGCAATAGAAAAAAACGCAATTATAAATTTTTTGTCTGATAAGGGACTATGAATTAAAAAAACGAAACAAGTAAGTAATAATGTATAAGGTGTAAAAGGACTAAAAAAAGAAGGATTGACTACAAATCCAATCGAGCCAGAAATATAGACCAGAATTAAGAAATATAAAAAATATGATTTGTATGTTTTTTTCATTTCATTTCTTGTTCTACTATAATTTGACTGGCTATTTTTGCGCTAAAAAGGCATAGCGGAATACCTCCTCCTGGATGCACGCTTCCTCCCACAAGAAACAAATTTTTAATACTTGACGAAAAATTAGCATGTCTTAAAAATGCGGCAAATTTATTGTTGCTAGAGTTACCATACAGTGATCCGCCTAGAGAAGATGTTTGGTTTTCTATATCAATTGGATTTAAAGTACTTTCGCTAATAATATATTTTTCGATATCTGTTTTCAGCATCATATTAATTTTGTCAACTACATTCTTTCTAATTGCTTCGGCATAATTTATACTCTCGCTTTTATTGTGAGGTACATTTACCATTACAAACCAGTTTTCGCAACCCTCTGGTGCATCATCTTTGCAATATTTTGAAGTAATATTTATATAAATAGTAGGGTCTTCTGTTGGATATTGTTTTGAAAACAAATAATCAAATTCCTTTTTATAATCATCACTGAACAGAATATTATGCAATCCTAATGATGCAAATTCTTTGTTTATTCCCCAATAAAAAACATAGGCACTACTAGATTTTTCTTGTTTAATTAGCTTTTTGGGGGTAAAAGAATTTGGCAATAAATATTTGTAGAGGGCATGAATATCTATATCGCTTGCCACAATATCAAAGGGATAGCTGACACCATTACCTTTAATGGAGGCAATCCTATTATTAGATTCAACATTTAAGGTTTCAACAGTTGTATTATATTTAATTTCCACATTAGCTTCTTCTGCTAGTTTGACCAAATGTGTTGTAATTTGATGCATACCTTTTTTAGGTAAGTACGCACCAAGATTAAATTCTAAATGCGAAATCATATTTATTAAGGCAGGAGCTTGGTAAGGATTAGAACCGTTATAGGTTGCAAATCGATTAAACAATTGTACCGTTTTTGGATTCGAAAATGTTTTTTCGTTTTTTTTATGCATAGTACTAAATAAACCCAAGAATGGGGCAAATAATATACCTTTTACTGTCTTAAGATTAATAAAATTTTTCAGCTGATGTAACGATTGTTTCAAAAACAAATCTTCAGTGGTTTTAAAGTAAAAAGCGTTGCGCTTTATGTGTTTTAAAACAGTTTCTTTATTTTCATTTAATTTTAAATGTATTTCCGATGCAAATTCTTCTACATTAGCAGATGCTTTTAATTGCGTTCCATCCGAATAAAAATAGTTAGTTATGACTTTTAATTTCTGGTATTCAAATTTATGCGAGCTTCCTTGCAAATTAGTCAATTCATCGATTAGCTCGGGCATAGTAAATAATGATGGACCTTTATCAAATCGAAATCCATTCATATTAAGTTCACTCAATTTACCTCCTGGGTAACTATTTTTTTCAAAAATGGTTACTTTAAACCCTTGATTTGCTAGTCGAATTGATAATGCAAGACCTCCTATTCCAGCTCCAATCACACCAACGGATTTAGTCATTTTTATTGATTAAGTTCAAAATGTAAAAATAGTTTTTTTTTAATAGGAAAATTGTATAACAATAGTTAAAAAATCCTATAAATAGTAAACTAACAACCAAAAATAATTAAATCCACAAGTTTATACAATCATAAAAACCCAATCTCAATTGCACAAATTGAGGTTCTAATAAACAACATAACGTAAATTTGTTTTCGTTAATTTTTCTGTTTCTGAATGATCCTTGCTTTTATCTTTTGGGCTAGTTCTGCTTTTTCATCAACAGTAATAACATATATTTTTCCAATATTTAGTAAATACTTGTCTAATGATGCAGTTTGACGATTGGTTACTAGTTTGGTATTTTTAAATTCTCTTATAGTTGTGTTTCTTCAGTTTTTTAAGTGTACAAATGGTTATAAGCTTGGAGTTCCAAAAAAGGTCAAAACGGCTTAAAATAGTTTTATCTAACAAAAATCCCGTTTCAAATACATGAAACGGGATTTTATATAAATAAACCTTTAGTAAACTAAGATCTGATTACTCTTTTCTTTCCTCACGTGGAGGTCTTGGCAAAAGTGCTTTTCTTGACACTTTTTCTTTTCTTGTTTTTGGATCCATACCTAAGTATTTCACTTGAAAAACATCACCCATTTTCACAACATCAGAAACATTTTCTGTGCGTTCCCATGCAAGCTCAGATACGTGAAGTAATACTTCATTCCCGGGTGCTTCTAGGTATTCCACTACCGCACCAAAATCAAGCATTTTGATTACTTTCACATCATAGGCTTCATTCATTTGTGGTTTGAAAGTGATTGACTTGATTTTAGCCAATACTGCTTCAATTCCAGCAGGATCTGTTCCTAAGATTTCAATAACACCTTCTTCAGTAGTTGGGTCTTCATTGATAACAATTGTTGTTCCTGTTGTTTTTTGTAATTCTTGAATCACTTTTCCACCAGGTCCAATCAACGCACCAATAAATGCATTAGGAATTCTTCTTGTAATAATTTTTGGAGCATACGCTTTAACATCTTCTTTAGGCGATGCCAAAGTTTCAATTAATTTTCCAAGGATATGTAAACGACCGTCACGAGCTTGCGCCAATGCTGCTTCCATAATCTCATATTTCAATCCGTCAATCTTGATGTCCATTTGACAAGCTGTAATTCCTTCAGAAGTTCCAGTTACTTTAAAGTCCATATCTCCTAAGTGATCTTCGTCACCAAGAATATCAGACAATACTGCAAAACGTTCTCCGTCAGTAATCAATCCCATTGCAATCCCAGAAACGGGACGAATCATTTGGATACCTGCGTCCATTAATGCTAATGTTCCAGCACAAACGGTAGCCATAGAAGATGAACCGTTAGATTCTAATACTTCAGATACAACACGGATTGTGTAAGGACAATCAGCAGGAATCATGTTTTTTAAGGCTCTTTGTGCTAAGTTTCCGTGACCAACTTCTCTTCTTGAAGTTCCTCTTAAAGGACGAGCTTCACCAGTTGAGAAAGGAGGAAAGTTATAGTGTAAGTAGAAACGCTCTTCACCTTGTTGAGATGGAGAGTCAATTTGGTTTGCTTCTCTAGATGTTCCTAAAGTGGCTGTAGCCAATGCTTGAGTTTCTCCACGTGTAAACAATGCAGATCCGTGTACAGATGGTAAGTAATCTACTTCACACCAGATTGGTCTGATTTCTGTAGTTTTTCTTCCGTCTAAACGTGTTCCTAAATCTAGTGTTACATTACGAACTGCTTCTTTGTTAGCTTTGTAAAAGTATTTAGAAACTAAATCGCCATTTTCAGCCAATTCTTCTTCTGTAAATAACGCTTTTACTTCTTCTTTTACTGCTGCAAATTGAGCTGTTCTTTCTTGTTTGGCTGTACCTTGTTTTGCGATAGCATAACACATATCGTAAGATGCGGCTTTTACTTTAGCGTAGATTGCTTCGTCTTCTCTCTCTCCTTCGTAAGTACGAGTTTCTTTTTTTCCAAAAGCAGCTTGTAAACGTAGTTGAGCAGAAATTTGATTTTTGATATGTTCGTGAGCAAATTTAATTGCTTCAAGCATTTCTGCTTCTGAAATTTCTTTCATCTCACCTTCTACCATTGCGATAGAATCCATAGAAGCTCCAATCATCATATCGATGTCTGACAATTCTAATTGGGCACGACTTGGATTGATAATGAATTTTCCGTCAACTCTACCAACTCTAGCTTCAGAGATTAATGTTTCAAATGGGATATCAGACAAAGCTAAAGCTGCTGATGCTGCTAAACCTGCTAATGCATCTGGCATTACGTCTTCGTCATGAGACATTAATTGAATCATTACCTGAACTTCTGCATGGTAATCATCTGGAAAAAGCGGACGTAAAACACGGTCAACTAAACGCATTGTTAATACTTCGTTATCACTTGGTCTTGCTTCTCTCTTAAAGAAACCACCTGGGAAACGTCCTGCTGCAGCAAATTTTTCACGATAATCTACCGTAAGCGGAAGAAAATCGATACCTGGACTTGCTTTTCTTGAAGATACAACTGTACCTAAAATAACAGTTTTACCTATTCTTACTACTACAGATCCATCCGCTTGTTTGGCTAAACGACCTGTCTCGATTGTGATGTTTCTGCCATCACCTAAATCGATACTTTCTACAAATAATTGTGGAATCATAAATTTAATTTATTAGTTAAACATGGGTTCTAGTTGTGTTGTAGTTGTTGTTTTGCGTAGTTAATGCCTAAAACCCAATGAAAAACCAAACTTTTTTTATTATTGTATATAAAAACAAAAAGAGGCACTTTCGCACCTCTTTTGTATTGATTATTTTCTGATATTCAATACTTTGATAATCTCACGATATCTGTTGATTTCTGTTTTCTTCAAGTAATCTAACAAAGATCTTCTTTTTCCAACTAGCAATACTAATGAACGCTCTGTGTTGTAATCATGACGATTTTTTTTCAAGTGCTCCGTTAAGTGGCTAATTCTGAAAGTGAACAAAGCAATTTGACTTTCTGATTTTCCAGTGTTTGTAACATCTCCGTGTTTAGCGAAAATTTCTTCTTTAATCTCTTTAGTTAAATACATTCCAATATTTGTTTAATGATTTTTATGTATGTCATACATCTATTGTAAGACGGGTGCAAAGATAATATTTATTTTTAAAAAGGCAAGATAAAAAGCGTCTAAGCTTTAATAATTTAATTTTCAGCGTATTATGCTGTAAATAATTTCGCAATTTCTTGATTTACAAATTCTAAAAATTTCTCGTCAGCTTCAGTAAATGGATCAATGACATGACTGTCAATATCAATTTGCCCAATATTTTCGCCGTTCACAAAAAGAGGCACTACGATTTCTGATTTTACAGTAAAACTGCAGGCTATATAATTGTCTTGTGCCGAAACGTCCGGAACAACAAAATTCTCATTAGAAACCGCCACTTGTCCGCAAATTCCTTTTCCAAAAGGGATTACCGTATGATCCGTTTCGGCTCCTACATAGGGTCCAAGATGTAATGTTTTAGACTTTTGATTGGCAAAATAAAATCCTACCCAGTTGTAGTAGTCAATTGAGTCACTCAAAAGCTGACAAATAGATAAAAGTTTTTCGTCTCTTGAAAGCGTTGTATTTAATGTGATTTGGGTTACTTTTGGTTGTAATTCTTGAAATGTCATGGTTTTTATTTATATTTATACAAAAGTAATTTAAAGCAGGTTTCAAAAATTACATAAATTTGTTAAAAAATTGATTTTGAAAAAATATTTTATTCTCTACAAACCTTTTTTGCTTTTTCTGACTACCTTTTTTTTTACATATATAGTGTTGACTGTTCTTTATCAAGAATATCTAAATAGCTTTGGAGAAAATAAATTGGATGCCATAACAAGAATGGTGGCTAAGAATACAGATCAATTGTTGCATTTTTTTTGTTTTAATTTTTCAATTCAAGAGAATCCATCGCATTCCTTTATTAAACTGATATTTAATCAGAAATATGTAGCTCGAATTATTGAAGGCTGTAATGCCGTCAGTGTGATTATTTTGTTTGTTTCTTTTGTGGTTGCTTTTTCTGGAAAGCTAAAGCCTACTTTGCTTTTTATTTTTGGCGGAAGCCTACTTATTTATGTTTTAAATGTGTTTCGAATAGCATTGTTATGTGTGCTGATGTTTCATTTTCCAAAACAGGAGAAATTTTTACACGGAGTACTTTTTCCGTTATTTATTTATGGGGTGGTTTTTATTTTGTGGGTAATTTGGTTACGTAAATTTTCAAAATATGCTTCGAAAGATACTAAATAATAAAATCAGATTAGCACAATTCCTTTTTTTGGTGGTCTTGTTAGCGCTTATCCGAGCATTTGAAGACCAATTATTTTATGACCCTTTTTTGGACTATTTCAAAAATGATTTTGCTAATTTACCCCTGCCTAATTTCGATCCATTTCAATTGTTTTTTGGACTGCTGTTTCGCTATACATTGAATACTGTTGTATCATTAGGGATTATCTATGTCCTTTTCAAGGAAGTTCAAATGTTGAAATTTGCCCTTGTTCTGTATTATTTTTTCTTTATGTTTTTAATCATTTCTTTTTTCTTTATAATCTACTATATCAAAGGGCATAATAATTTTGCACTTTTTTATGTTCGTAGATTTCTCATTCAACCCATTTTTGTCATGCTGTTTGTTCCGGCATTTTATTATCAAAAACAGAAATAAGTAGTCTTTTTTTCGTTATCTTTATTGGGTTTAATTTGTTTATTGTCAAATAAATAACAATATGAAGATAGTCAAACATTCCGGAGATATTGTAGATTTTAATCCTGATAAACTTAAAACTTCGTTATTAAAATCTGGAGCAGGTATTAATGAGGTTGAAAGTATTCTAAAATCGATTCAAAATAAAGTTTACGAAGGAATTTCAACTAAGGAAATTTACAAAATGGCTTTTGGATTATTAAAAAAAACGGCTAATTCTCATGCAGCACGTTATAATTTAAGGGAAGCAATTCGGTTATTAGGTCCCGCGGGTTTTTTCTTCGAAAAATATATCGCTCGACTTTTTGCCTCAGAGCATTATACAACGGTGACTAATTTAACCTTGTTTGGAAAGTGTGTTTCTCATGAAATTGATGTTTTGATAAAAAAGGACCAGATTATTTCTATGGTGGAGTGCAAGTATCATGTGGGAAGAGATGCCGCAACCGATGTAAAAGTCCCTATGTATATCTTGTCTCGGTACAATGATATTAAAGACAGGCATCATCCCATTTTTACTCGGAAAGATTCTGTTTTGGGTTGTTGGATTGTAACTAACAATCGATTCACCTCTGATGCTGTCGATTTTGCAAAGTGTTCGGGATTGAATTTGTTAAGTTGGAATTATCCCACGAATAATAATTTAAAAACAAAAAATGATACCGCTAATCTTTATCCAGTGACTTGTTTAACCACTTTAACCCTCGTTGAAAAAGATAAATTATTGATATTGGATGTGATTTTGGTGAAAGAAATAATAAACAATTCGGATTGTTTAGAGAAAATTGGATTGAGTTCAAATCGAATAAAGAATGTTTTAAAAGAAGCCTCTGAATTATGTAGATATTTTTAATAATACAGGTTGCTGATTTGTTTAATTTTAAATCGGAAAAAATGAAAGTCAAATTTATTGGTGGAGCAGGGACCGTTACGGGTTCGAAAACATTAATCGAAAGCAACGGCGTTAGAATTTTAATCGACTGTGGACAATTTCAGGGCATTAAGCCTTTGCGGGAGCTCAATTGGGAGCCATTGCCCATTTTGCCTTCAACAATAGATTTTGTTTTGTTGACCCATGGACATTTGGACCACTGTGGCTGGTTACCCAGATTAGTAGATCAAGGTTTTAAGGGGAAAATTTATTGTACGAGTCCCACAAAAGACATAACAAAACTAATTCTTTTGGACAGTGCCAAAATTCAGGAAGAAGAAGCGAATAAAGCCAATAATGAAAAATTTTCCAAACACGAAAGTGCGCAGCCACTATATACCGTAGCTCAAGCTGAAAAGGTATTCCCGCTTTTCAGAGTGATTAAAACCAATGAATTAATCCCGTTGGATGCCGAAATTACGGCGGTTTACTCTAATGCTGGGCACATCCTGGGAGCCTGTACCATTGAATTACAGCTCGAAAACAAAATCTTGGTTTTTTCTGGAGATATCGGTCGTGATAACGATGTATTAATGTATCCGCCAACCAAACCAAAAAGAGGCGATTATATATTTCTGGAAAGTACGTATGGAGATCGTCTTCATCCGGATATAGATGTCAAAGCGGAAATGGAAATGTACATCAATAATACTGTTGAGAAAGGCGGAACCATCATTATTCCTAGTTTTGCTGTAGAGCGCGCACAAACGGTTATGTATTTATTATGGCAACTCAAAGAAGAAGGCAGAATCCCAAATATTCCCTATATTATTGATACCCCAATGGGAATAAGTGTTTTGGATATTTTTGAAAATAATAGAAAATGGCATAAATTACCGGAGCAGGAATATATTGCGATGTGCAAAATGTTTTCGATGATTACAGATTATCAGGAAACTATTGAAACCATATTTAATAAACAACCCAAAGTGGTTATTGCCGCCAGCGGGATGATTACGGGTGGCAGAGTGCTGAGTTATCTAGAACGATATATTGGTTTGCCGGAAACCACTGTAATCATTATTGGCTTTCAGGCAGCGGGAACTCGTGGAAGAAAATTGTTGGAAGGAGCCAAGGAAATTAAAATTCACGGTAAATATTATCCGGTATTGGCGAATATTCTCGAAATAGAAAGTTTGTCAGCTCACGGAGATCAGGGGGATTTGCTGAACTGGCTTTCGGTTTTAGAAAATAAACCTATTAAGGTGTTTCTGGTTCATGGCGAAAACAAACCAATGGATGAGCTTCGTATAAAAATCAATGAAACATATCATTTTGATTGTAAAATTCCTTTAATGGGACAAGAATTTGAATTGTGATTTTTAACACTATTTTTGGTTTTAAGAGTTGCTTTATTAACTAATTTTGCGTCATGAGTATTAAAAAATGCACGAGTTTATTTTTAGCCTTTCTGCTATTGGTTTCCAATGTAGGATTGGCTTTTAATGTGCATTATTGTGGAGAACAAATTGCTTCGGTTTCTTTGAATACGAATGTCTCTCAACCAACAGAAAAAGGATGTTGCGAAAAAATAGTTGCCAAAAAGGACAGTTGTTGTAAAGACAAAGTCTTTAATTTTCAAAAAAAATCGGATAATGCGACAATTAAAGCGTTTCCCTTTGATTCTCATTTTTCTTTTCTCATTCAGGACTGGCAAACAATAGTTTTTTCTTCTAATAAAAATTTCAAAAATACTCAAACGACGGTTTCTTATTTTTGCGATGCAAATGCGCCGCCACTTTTTAAGTTGTACAGCCAATATATTTTCTACGCTTGATTTTAATGTTTTAAAAGTCAAATCACTTCTTGTGATTTGGATCTACTTTTTACAAACATTAAAATATTGTATGATGCAAAAAATAATAACGCTTTTTGTTGTGATTTTTCTTTCCATTCCTGCTTTTTCTCAAGAAAATCTGGAAGAGGTAAAAGTCATAAAAAAGCGAAAAGGAATTCAAAAATCCTTTACGGTAACAGGAAACACGACACTCATAACAAGCAAAGAATTGCTAAAAGCTGCCTGTTGTAATCTTGCAGAAAGTTTTGAAACGAATCCTTCTATAGATGTCAATTTCTCGGATGCTTTGACAGGAACAAAACAAATCAAAATGCTGGGACTAACCAGTCCGTATTTAATGATAACCGAAGAAAATGTGCCGTCTGTTCGTGGCGCCTCTCAAGCTTATGGATTGTCGTTTACACCTGGAACTTGGGTTGAAAGTATCCAAATTACAAAAGGTGCTGGGAGTGTTGTCAATGGATACGAAAGTATTTCGGGCCAAATTAACACGGAATTATTAAAACCTTTAAGTGACATTCCGTTTTTCTTGAATGCCTATGGTTCGACAGATTCGCGGTTTGAATTGAATACCCATTTCAATGCTAAACTTTCGGATAAATGGAGCAGTAGCTTGTTCCTTCACGGCAATTCGCGGGTTTCCAAAATGGATAGGAATAATGATGGTTTTCTGGATAATCCTTTGGCAAAACAAATCAATATTCTCAATAGATATCAGTATTATAATGCCGAAAAAGGCTGGGTGAGTTTTATCAATTTCAGATATATGAACGATAAAAAACAAACGGGAGAATTGAATTTCAATCCAGACAGAGACAAAGGAACAACCAATTACTGGGGTTCTGAAATTAATACAGAGCGATTAGATGTTTCAACAAAAGTGGGCTATGTTTTTAAAGATATGCCTTATCAAAGCATAGGTTTTCAAAACGCTTTTAACAGCCACGACCAAAAGTCTTACTTTGGCTTAAATCAATATAATATTAAGCAAAGCAGTTATTATTCGAACTTGATTTTTAATTCGATTATTAGCAATACGATGAATAAATTTGCTGCAGGTTTGAACTTCACTTATGATAAATATCAAGAGTTTGTTAACGTGAATGATTACAGCAGAATAGACAATTCAGTTGGAGCTTTTTTTGAATACACTTACGACAACGCAGATAATTTTAGTGTAATTCTTGGAGGAAGAATCGATAATCATAACCGTTTAGGTACGTTTCTAACACCGCGATTACATGTTCGTTACAATCCTTGGGAAAAAGGAGTTCTGCGATTTTCAGCGGGAAGAGGGAAGCGTTCAGCAAATATTTTTGCCGAAAACCAGCCTCTTTTTGCCAGTTCAAGAACCTTTGATGTTTTAGATACAAACGGAAAAATTTATGGCTTAAATCCTGAAATTGCCTGGAATTACGGTTTGAGTTTTGCCCAAAAATTTTCACTCTTCGGTAAAAGTGCCGATGTTGGTTTTGATTTCTACAGAACCGATTTTCAGAATCAGGCAGTGGTTGATGTGATGCAAAGTCCTCAGCAAGTTTTGTTCTATAACTTGAATGGGAAATCCGTTGCTAATAGTTTGCAATTGGAATTTAATTATGAAATTTTTAATCATTTCAATTTGCGTTCCGCCTATAAATTTTACGATGTAAGAACGGACTATCTTTCAGGAAATTACCAAAAGCCATTGCAGGCGAAACATCGTTTTTTTGGTAATTTAGAATATGAAACGCACATTGGTGAGAAAGGGAAACAATGGAAATTTGATTATACGTTCAATTGGATTGGTCAGCAACAATTGCCTAATACGGCTTCAAATCCTATAAATGATAGATTACCGGAATTTTCGTCGTCTTATTCTTTAATGAATGCGCAAATTACAAGGACTTTCTCTTCGACGTTTGAAATGTATATTGGAGGAGAAAATATAGGAAATTACAAACAGGAAAAGGCTATTCTTGGCAGTGAGAATCCTTTTGGCCCCACTTTTGACGCATCAATTGTATATGCGCCGGTCTTTGGACAAATGTATTATGCAGGATTGCGATTTAAAATAAAATAAGCTCAGTATAAAAAATTAATAATCACAATAAAAAAAGTAAAAATGAAAAATATTATTTTAATTCTACTGGTAAGTTTTCTTGGATTTGCCGCTCAGGCTCAAGAAAAAAAGAATAAAAATGCTAAATATATCACTGAAGTAAATGGTAATTGTGAGCAATGCCAGAAACGAATCCAAAAAGCGGCTTATTCAGTGACTGGAGTTAAATCAGCAATTTGGGATATAGAAACACATCAGTTGAGTTTGATATTTAATGAAGAAAAGTCGTCTCCATTGGATGTAAAAAAAGCAATTGCCAAAGTAGGTCATGATACGGATGAAGTGAAAGCGACAACTGAAGATTATGACAACCTCCATAGTTGTTGTAAATATGAACGACTATAATTTTGAAACCCAAAGTAGAAAGCTTTGGGTTTTTAATTTTTTAAATGACGATATTTAAAATTGGCTTGTAATTGCGTTTATCATAGTAGCTATAATGCTTTTAAGCGTTAATTAAACTTTAAAGTACGGCAATATATTGCGGTTGAGCTAAATTATTATTACTTTCACGACCAATAAATTTAATTACAAATCGTTTTTATGAATAATTTTGATTGGACACAATTACTTAATCCAGAATTTTATATTAACCTTCAAATAGGAGGAGTTCAAATAGGTTTGTATATAATTTTATTTATAGTTTTTGCCGAAACTGGTCTTTTTGCCGGTTTTTTTCTTCCTGGAGACAGTTTGCTTTTTCTTGCAGGAATTTACAGTAAAGATTTGATCCAGAATATGGTTGCTATAGAAAGCGATTTTATTAATGTTACTTTATTGTCGTTATTGGTTGCTGCTGCTGGAATTGTGGGTAATACGGTTGGCTATTGGTTTGGAGCAAAAAGTGGATATTATTTATTTAAAAAAGAAGATACTTTTTGGTTCAAGAAAAAATACCTTTTGCAGTCAAAAGATTTCTTTGAAAAATATGGAGGGAAAGCAATTATATTTGCCCGTTTCTTGCCAATTTTCAGGACTTTCGCGCCAATTGTTGCCGGAATAGTATCCATGGACAAAAGTAAATTTATGTTTTTCAATGTTTTAAGCTCATTTTTATGGTCCTTTATTTTAATTTTTTCCGGGCATTATCTACACGGTATCTTTTTAGATAAATTTGGAATTGATTTGAAAGAGCATATCGAATATATCATAATAATAATTGTACTTATTACCACTGTTCCTGTTTTATTCAAGCTTTTGAAAAAAAGGGTGCATATAAAATAAGAGGACTGTCCGTTATTTATACCAAAAAAAAAATCAATCTCTTTGTTAAAATTTAAACTTACAAAAATACTTTGTAAGCCCCTGTAAATCTAGAATATGACAACTAAAACATTGTAATTTTTAAACAGTGAGTCTTAGAGGTTAAGAGATGCTGGTTTTGTTTTGTTTTTGCAATGAAGTTTAGCTTTTTTTAAACAAAGAAATAAAGATATCAAGCGGGATTCACGACATTTAATATTTTTTTTACAACATTAACTCTTAATCTCCTTATTGGTGATGGTAAAAAAATAATGATGGTCCGTTTAGCGGACAGTCATAATAAAATAATCACTCTCATTACTATAAAAAAACTCCGTTTCAATTAAGAAACGGAGTTTTTTGTTTAAAAAGGAGAATGAATTACATCATTCCCGGCATACCGCCACCCATTGGGTTTCCGCCGCCATTATCTTCTTTAATATCAATCAAAGCACATTCTGTAGTTAAGATCATACCTGCAACTGATGCTGCATTTTCTAAAGCAACACGTGTTACTTTTTTAGGGTCGATAATACCTGCTTTTAGCATATCTACATATTCATCTGTTTTGGCATTGTATCCAAAATCACCTTTTCCTTCAGCAACTTTTGCAACAACTACTGAACCTTCAAGTCCTGCATTTTCAACAATAGTTCTCAATGGAGATTCTACTGCACGAGATACAATTTGAATTCCTGTTGCTTCATCAGCATTGTCCGCTTTGATAGTGTTTAGTACAAGTTTAGCTCTTAGTAAAGCAACACCACCTCCGGCAACAATTCCTTCTTCAACAGCAGCACGAGTAGCATGAAGCGCGTCGTCAACTCTGTCTTTTTTCTCTTTCATCTCTACTTCAGAAGCAGCTCCAACATAAAGAACAGCAACTCCACCAGCTAATTTAGCCAAACGCTCTTGTAGTTTTTCTTTGTCATAATCAGAAGTTGTAGCTTCCATTTGACCTTTGATTTGGTTGACACGATTTTTGATCATATCAGCTTCACCAGCACCACTTACAATAGTCGTGTTATCTTTGTCGATAGTTACTTTTTTAGCAGTTCCTAGCATTTCGATAGTCGTGTTTTCTAAAGTATAACCTCTTTCTTCTGAGATTACAGTTCCACCGGTTAAGATAGCGATATCTTCTAACATTGCTTTTCTTCTGTCTCCAAAACCAGGTGCTTTTACGGCAGCGATTTTCAAGGCTCCACGTAATTTATTTACCACCAATGTAGATAATGCTTCACCATCAACATCTTCAGCTATTATCAATAATGGTTTTCCAGATTGAGCAACCGGTTCCAAAACTGGTAACAATTCTTTTAAAGAAGAAACTTTTTTATCGTACAAAAGGATGTAAGGATTTTCTAATTCCACTTCCATTTTTTCTGGATTGGTAACAAAGTATGGAGAAAGATATCCTCTGTCAAATTGCATTCCTTCCACAACATCTACATAAGTATCAGTTCCTTTGGCTTCTTCAACGGTAATAACTCCTTCTTTTCCAACTTTTGCGAAAGCAGCAGCGATTAGTTCACCAATTACTTCATCATTATTAGCTGAAATGGATGCAATTTGTTTTATTTTTTCAGAATCGCTTCCTACTACTTTGGCTTGTTTAGCCAAATCAGCTACAATAGCTTCAACCGCTTTGTCAATACCGCGTTTCAGATCCATTGGATTGGCTCCTGCAGCAACGTTTTTCAAACCTTCTTTTACGATCGCTTGAGCCAAAACAGTTGCAGTTGTAGTTCCATCACCGGCTAAATCATTAGTTTTAGAAGCAACTTCTTTAACCATCTGAGCACCCATGTTTTCTAATGGATCTTTTAACTCTATTTCTTTTGCAACGGTAACACCATCTTTAGTAACTGTTGGACCTCCGAAAGATTTACCAATAATTACATTACGACCTTTTGGTCCAAGTGTTACTTTTACAGCATTTGCTAATGCATCAACACCACGTTTTAATCCGTCACGTGCTTCAATATCAAATTTTATATCTTTTGCCATTTCTTTTTATTTAAACTTTTAAATTGTCTTAATACTTAATTCTTCAGACTTAATACTTATTAGATTATCGCTAAAATATCATCTTCTCTCATTATCAAATAATCTTTTCCTTCCAGTTTCAATTCCGTACCAGCATATTTTCCGTAAAGAACTGAATCTCCAATTTTAACAGTCATTGTGTGGTCTTTTGTGCCATTTCCCACAGCAACAACAGTTCCTTTTTGTGGTTTTTCTTTGGCGGTATCCGGAATAAAAATCCCTGACGCAGTTTTGGTTTCAGCAGCGACTGGTTCGATAAGAACTCTGTCTGAAAGCGGTTTGATGTTTAAAGCCATGATTTTATGTTTTAATTATTTTTTTTATGATTGCTTATAGGATTTCAGAAATTGTGCCAACCTATTTAAACTGACATATTTTCTTATAAAAAATGCCAGCTTTGACAGGCTGGCATTTAGAATAAGTAGGTAATAATTTATTTTGCTGGATTTGTCGCAGCAGGTGTATTTTGAACTGGAGAAGCTGGTGCAGCAGTTGTTGGTGCAGTAGTTTCTGTTGGCTCAATAATTTTTGAATCATTATCACTTAATGCTCCTGTAAAGCTTAAACTTGAAAGAAGTATTAATACAATTAAAACAGTAGCAAGTGTCCAGGTACTTTTGTCTAAAAAATCAGTTGTTTTTTGTACGCCACCTAACATTTGAGAGCCACCTACTGTAGAAGATAATCCGCCACCTTTAGGGTTTTGAACCATTATTACTACGATTAATAGGAAACAAACTATTGTTATTAAAACTAAAAAAATTGAAAATGTGCTCATTGTTTAATTGTTATAATTATTTTGTTGTAAAATCTTAATATCCGAGATACGGTCTGCAAAGAAACTACTTTTTTCTGGATATTTCAAAATTAATATTTGATAAGCTTGAATCGCTTTTAGATATTTTTTTTGTTCCAAATATACTCTTGCTAAAGTCTCCGTCATCAAGTAGGCGTTGTCATCTTTATTTAGGTCGAAAGTCACTGTGGATGTCACGCCGTGTTTTACAGGAGGAATCTTTGGACTGGTTTCTATAAACTTGTCGATTAGCTCCGCTTTTTTCTGTTTGTTATCATCTATTGGTAACGTTTTAGGACTAACCGTATTTTCCGTTCCTCTATCAATAGGGAGTGTTCGGGATAATTGTAACCATTCTTGAAAGGAATGTTTTTCATTTACAGAGAAATCCAAAGGTTGACCGATAGCCAATTTTTCTTCAAATATTTTAGCAGTATCATCAGATTCTAATGGTAAAGCCTCCCTTATAGAGGTTAGAATTGATTGTTCTAAAGTATTTGTTTTATACTCCAGTTTTTCTTCGTGAATAATTATTTCACTATCTATTACATGGATGTTGTGGAGTTCAATTATTTTTTTATCGTAAAATTCTTTTTGTATGGCGGTAAAACTGTCTGATGTAATAAAATCAAACAGAACGGTTCTGTCTGTGGTGTGTGCTGCCGTAACTTTAAGGGCCAAATTATATTTAAAACTATTTAGGTTGTAAAGTCCTTTTAATGTTAAAGCCCTGGCACTTTGAAAATAAGGAAATTCATCCAGTACTTTTTCCAAGGCAGCCGTTTGCTTCTCATTCATAGCATTTGGCCTGTTAATTAAATAAGTATAATCGGTTACGTTCATTTTTTGAGTGTTCAATGTTCAGTAATCAGTGTTCAGTAATCAGTGTTCAATTTTTAGTGTAGCTAACTGAATACTAAAAACTGCCAACTGAAGACTTCTTCATTTACCATTTAGCTAAAGATTCATTAAAGATATCTTGGGTTATTCTTTCAAAAATTTCTTTCAAAGTACTATTTAATGTAGACCCTAGCAATTGTTGTTCCGCAGGATAATCATAAAAAAACTCAAATGTTTTTTCGAAATTATCGACCTCTTTATTTTTATTGGTAAACCTTACATTTACTCTTATTTTTAATCTATTTTGAGAAGCTTGCTGATCTGCAGTCGCTGTCATTGGGCTTATTCTGTAATCTACAATTTCTCCTTCGTAAGTTAAGTCGGCACCGTTTTTGACCAAATTCAAATTTGTTTGATTCAGAATTATGTCTTGCAAAGCAAGAGTAAATGTCCGGTCTATTCCAGGCTCGATTATTTCCGCATTATTCTGAAAAAAATTGACCTGAAAAGTTTTTGCATCAATTTTTCCGGTTCCTGTGAAGTTATAAACAGAGCAGCTGTTGATGCTGAATATAAGTATTGTAAGAAGAATAAGTTTTATGTGTTTCATTTTTTATTTTAAAAATTGCTTCGTCCGTTCGCCAACGCTCTGGTCAAAGATATTCATTTTCAATCAAATCATTTACGTCTATTTGATCGGTGTATAAAAGCTACAAATCAAATTGTTTTATTTTTCGATATAAAGTTCTTTCGGATATCCCCAATTCATCGGCTGCGGCTTTTCGTTTCCCTTTATTTTTTTCCAATGATTTTTTAATCATTTCAATTTCTTTCTGCTCTAATCGCAATATCTCCTCTTCCTCTTCGACAGTTTCCGCAAATAAATAGTTGTCGTCATTCTCTTGATAACGTTCTTCTTTATTTTGAGCTGCAATCAAAGCGGTTCTTGGCTCTTCTTCAAAATCTATTTCGCTATCATTTTCTTTAGAGCCGTATATTTTTGTAATTAGATTTTTATTGGTTTCCTGCACTTTAGAACTGCCATTTTCCATTAATTCTAAAGTAAGTTTTTTCAAGTCATGCAAATCGCTTTTCATATCAAAAAGTACTTTGTATAAAATTTCTCTCTCGTTACTAAAATCGCTGTCACTTTTTTTGTCTTTTATCACTGACGGTAAATTACTGCCTTCAGCAGGCAAGTAGGATTGTAAAGTTGCAGCCGAAATTTCGCGATTTGTTTCCAATACTGAAATTTGTTCCGCTACGTTTCGCAACTGACGAATATTACCACTCCAGCGGAATTTTTGCAAAACAAGAACGGCACTTTCTTCTAATCTTAAAGGAGGCATTTTATATTTATGCGCAAAATCTGAAGCGAATTTTCTGAATAACAAATGAATGTCTTCTTTTCGTTCTCGCAGTGGTGGCAAAGTAATATCTACCGTACTCAAACGATAATACAAATCTTCACGGAATTTTCCTTTTTCGATAGCATTAAACAAATTAACATTGGTCGCGGCCACAATTCGCACATCCGTTTTTTGTACCTGAGAAGAACCAACTTTTATAAATTCTCCATTCTCTAATACACGCAACAATCGTACTTGAGTGGTCAACGGCAATTCTCCAACTTCATCCAGGAAAATAGTCCCGCCATTGGCAACTTCAAAATAACCTTCACGGGTATTGGTTGCACCTGTAAAGGACCCTTTTTCGTGACCAAAAAGTTCACTGTCTATAGTTCCTTCTGGAATAGCACCACAGTTTACAGCAATGTATTTTCCGTGTTTTCTATGTGAAAGGGAATGAATAATTCTTGGAATATTCTCTTTCCCAACACCACTTTCACCCGCTACTAATACCGAAATGTCAGTAGGAGCAACCTGAATGGCTTTTTCTATTGCACGATTGAGCTTCGGGTCATTCCCAATAATCTCAAATCGTTGTTTTATAGCTTGAACTGATTCCATATTGTCATTGCGAGGCACGAAGCAATCTCATTAATGTTATTTTTTAACCGCTCCCGATAGTTATGGGATTTCCAAATTATTAAAACTAATTTCCGTTTAATAATGTATTCTATTTCGCAATAACCTATTGCTTTGGTTTTGCTAATGTGTCTTTTGCAGAAACTATTTTTTCCACTTTTTGTTTTGGAAAATAAGTTCTAATGGTAAAAAATGTAACCCCAAATCCAATTATAAAAGTAACTAAACCAATTAGTATATTCTTTTTTGACATCTTTATCTTTGTTTTAAAGGTTTTGTCCGTTTAAGGTTTGAAGCTCTCTCGAAAAGTTTAAACCTTAAACTTTAAACTTTAAACTTTTTTAATTCATCTCACTCAATCCAACTGCTTCTCCTTTTAGAGTTCCGCTCGTACAACTCAAAATTCTCACATTTACAAAATCACCAATTTTATAATTCTCTTTTGGAAAAACCACGGTGATACTTTGCGAATTTCTTCCTGAAAATTCTTCTGTCGATTTTTTTGAAACTTTCTCTACCAAAACTTCCACTGTTTGACCAATGAATTCCTCAGAGCGCAACCAAGCGTGTTTTTGTTGTAAATCGACAATTTCCTGCAATCTTCTTGCTTTGGTTTCTTCAGTAACATCATCTTCCATTTTTCTTCCCGCCAATGTTCCTGGTCTTTCAGAATACGAATACATATAACCAAAATTATATTTCACGTATTCCATCAAACTCATGGTATCTTGATGATCTTGTTCCGTTTCTGTTGGGAAACCAGCAATCATATCTTGTGAAATCGAACCATTTGGAATAATAGTCCTGATTTTATCAATCAAAATCATGTATTGTTCACGCGTGTGCAAACGATTCATTTCCTTCAAAATTCGGTTGCTTCCGGACTGAACAGGCAAGTGAATGTGCTTGCATATATTAGGGTATTTCGCAATTACATGCAAAATACTTTCGTGCATGTCTTGTGGATTTGAAGTCGAAAATCGGATTCTCATTTTAGGAAAACCAACGGCCACCATTTCTAGCAATTGGTCAAAATCAACCGCGGTAGCTTTTTGCATTTCGGTAGCATTTTCAAAATCTTTTTTCAATCCGCCACCGTACCATAGAAAACTATCTACGTTTTGTCCCAAAAGTGTAATTTCCTTAAAACCTTTGTCCCACAAATCCTGAATTTCCTTCATGATGCTTTGCGGTTCACGGCTGCGTTCGCGTCCACGGGTAAAAGGCACCACGCAAAACGTGCACATATTATCGCAACCACGCGTGATAGAAACCAAAGCGGTAATTCCGTTGCTCATCAATCGCACCGGTGAAATATCGCCATAGGTTTCATCTTTGGACAAAATCACATTAATTGCATCGCGACCTTCTTCCACTTCTTGTAAAAGGTTCGGCAAATCTTTATACGCATCAGGACCTACAACAAGGTCTACAATTTTTTCTTCTTCCAGGAACTGACTTTTCAATCGTTCCGCCATACAGCCTAAAACGCCAACTTTCATCTTTGGATTGATACGCTTCACAGCATTGTATTTTTCCAAGCGTTTGCGAATCGTTTGTTCCGCTTTATCCCGAATAGAGCAGGTATTCACCAAAACTAAATCGGCTTCTTCCAGAATTTGCGTCGTATTATACCCGTTTCCGGATAATATAGAAGCTACAATTTCGCTATCCGAAAAATTCATCGCGCAACCGTAACTTTCAATAAAAAGTTTCTTCGTATTCTCGGGTTTATGTTCTAGAACAAGACTTTCGCCTTGTTTACTTTCTTCAATAATCTTTTCCATCCTATATTTTCAAAGCGCAAAGATAAAGTAATTTCAATAAATATGACAAGATGTCAGCCGAAGATTTAACATTGTTTTAAGTGATTTCAAATTGTTCTGTTTTTAGGAGCAATTTCCCGCTTTCCGCTACAATTCCTCGTCTCGTTGGCAAGATTTTTTAAATACCTGCAAGAGCTTCCTTTGGTCGCTTTGCAGCCATAAAAAATGTAAGCCAGCGAGACTCCGGGATTTCCACTTTAATCGGGGCTAGGGCATTTGAATTAAAATTATTGTTACAAATTGTACGATGAGATTTTTATTATTTGCTATTTAATTCTTCAAAATTCAATTCAATTAAGATCATCTTAAACTTGCATTTCAACGAGAATTTTGACTTTTAAAATTTAAAAAACTCAAAATTTAAAAAAATCATATACTTTTGCCGACATAAACAATCGGGACATGGCAAAGAATTTAGTTATAGTTGAGTCACCTGCAAAGGCAAAAACAATTGAAAAATTTCTGGGAAGTGATTTCCAAGTGGAGTCAAGTTATGGGCATATTGCCGACTTGCCTTCCAAAGAAATTGGGGTAGATGTAGAAAATGGTTTTAAACCTAAATATGAAGTTTCTGCTGATAAGAAAGCGTTGGTTTCCAAACTTAAAACTTTAGCCAAGAATGCCGAAATGGTTTGGTTAGCAAGTGATGAGGATCGCGAGGGAGAAGCTATTTCTTGGCATCTTGCCGAAGAATTAAAATTAGACAAAACCAAAACTAAGCGTATCGTTTTTCACGAAATTACGAAGACAGCGATTCTAAAAGCGATTGATAATCCACGTGAAATCGATTATAATTTAGTTAATGCACAACAAGCCCGTCGTGTTTTGGACAGATTAGTTGGTTATGAATTGTCGCCTGTACTTTGGAGAAAAATAAAAGGTGGACTTTCTGCCGGACGTGTACAATCAGTTTCCGTTCGTTTAATTGTGGAGCGCGAACGTGAAATTCAGAATTTCAAAGCCGTGGCGACGTATTCTATTGTAGCAGAATTCACTAATGAAGCAGGGAAAGCATTCAAAGCAAAACTGCCTAAAAATTTCAATACTAAAAAAGAAGCTGAAGATTTTTTAAATAAAAATATCGGTTCTACATATAAGGTAGCGGATTTAGAAACGAAACCTACCAAAAAATCACCAACGGGTCCATTTACCACTTCGACTTTACAGCAAGAAGCCGCTCGTAAATTGTATTTGCCTGTTGGAATTACGATGCAACTCGCTCAACGTTTATACGAAGCCGGACTTATCACGTATATGAGAACGGATAGTGTGAACTTATCCAAAGATGCGATGGAAGCTGCTCAAGCTGAAATTATCAAATCCTACGGAAAAGAGTTTTCAAAACCTCGAACTTTTGTCAATAAAAGCAAAGGAGCACAGGAAGCACATGAGGCGATTCGTCCTACGGATATGTCACGTCACACGGTAAATATCGACAGAGATCAAGCGCGTTTGTATGATTTGATTTGGAAAAGAACCTTGGCTTCGCAGATGAGTGATGCGCAATTAGAACGTACAAACGTAAAAATTGAAGCAAACAATCACGGTGAAATTTTTACGGCATCTGGTGAAGTGTTGCTTTTTGAAGGTTTCTTGAAAGTGTATTTGGAAGGTCATGATGACGATGAAGAAGAACAAGAAGGAATGCTTCCAGCGATGAAAGTCAATGAAAAATTAGGAAACAATTACATCACTGCGACAGAAAGATATTCTCGTGCAGCTGCAAGATATACGGAGGCTTCTTTGGTAAAGAAATTAGAAGAATTGGGAATTGGTCGTCCTTCTACCTATGCACCAACCATTTCTACCATTATCAACAGAAATTATGTCGAGAAAGGAAATCTAGACGGACAAGAACGTAATTATACGCAATTGACATTGCAATGCGGGAAAGTAGGAGAGAATTTGCTGAAAGAAAATACTGGTTCTGATAAGGGGAAATTAGTTCCTACAGATATCGGAACTATCGTTACTGATTTCTTGGTAAAGAATTTCGGAAATATTTTGGATTATAATTTCACCGCAAAAGTGGAACAAGATTTTGATGAAATTGCCGAAGGAAATATTGAATGGACAAAAATGATGCAGGAGTTCTACGATAAATTTCACCCAACGGTAAAAGATGTCGAAGCCAATGCCGAAAGAGAAAGTGGCGAAAGAATTCTAGGAACGGATCCAAAAAGCGGTAAGCCAGTTTCGGTTCGTTTAGGGAAATTTGGACCGATGGCTCAGATTGGAGCTGCAGATGATGAAGAGAAAAAATTCGCCAGTTTAATGTCGGATCAAAATATTGGAAATATAACTTTGGAGGAAACTTTAAATTTATTTTTGTTGCCAAAAAATCTTGGAGAATATAAAGATGAAGAAGTTGAGGTCAGTAATGGTCGTTTTGGTCCTTACATCCGTCACGGAGCAGCTTTTGTTTCCTTGCCAAAAGGCGAAAATCCTTTGGACGTAGATTTAGAAAGAGCTAAAGAATTAATCGACGAAAAAGCATTAGCTGATGCGCCGATCGCAATTTACAAAGGCGAAGGTGTTCAAAAAGGAACAGGTCGTTTTGGTCCTTTTATCAAATGGGACGGTTTGTTTATAAATGTAAGCAAGAAATATGATTTTGATAATTTGTCTCAAGCAGATATTGAAGCGTTGATTGAAGACAAATTGCAAAAAAATATTGATAAGGTTTTACACAATTGGGAAGATGAAGGAATTTTAGTTGAAAAAGCCCGTTGGGGACGTTCTGTGATCACCAAAGGAAAAATAAAAATTGAACTGAGTAAAGATGTTGATGCAACAAAATTGACATTAGCTGAAGTTCAGGAAATGATTGCCAAGAAAACGCCTGCTAAAAAAGTTGCGGCTAAAAAAGCGCCAGCAAAGAAAGCTGTGGCAAAAAAACCAGCAGTAAAGAAACCAGCGGTAAAAAAGTAATAAACAATAACTAATTTCCAGTTTCATTTCTCTCCTGCTCAGGAGAGAGTAGGGAAGCGGTCAAAAAAAGAAATAAAATGGAATTTGATTTTCTAAAACCAGTAGATAATGAAATCCTTGACTATATAAGTGGATTGACTTCTCAGCAACTGGGAAGCAAAATTGTGTTGCATACAAAAGAGCAATTTCCGGATTTAAACAACATTAAAATTGCAGTAATAGGCGTTTTAGAAAATCGAGGCGATAAAAATGCTATTTCTGATGTCGATTTGATTCCACTGAGGAAAGAGTTGTATGGATTGTTTCCAGGAAACTGGGATGCTTCAATTGCTGATTTGGGCGATATTCTGGCAGGAAATTCAAACGATGACACTTATTTTGCACTGAAGAAAGTAGTGGCAAGGTTAATCAAAAAAAAGATTATTCCCATTGTTGTAGGCGGTTCCCAAGATTTGACATATGCGCTTTATAGAGCTTATGATGATTTAGAGCAAATGGTCAACCTAGTTTCTATAGATAATAAATTTGATTTTGGAAAGGAAAGTGAAGAAGTTTCAGCCTCTTCTTATTTGACAAAAATAATTATTGACGAGCCTAACAACCTATTTAATTATTGTAATATTGGTTATCAAACGTATTATAATTCCCAAGAGGAGATTGATTTGATCGAAAAATTATTTTTTGATGGGTACCGATTAGGGGAAATATCTAATAATATTTCACTTTCGGAACCTGTTTTCAGAGATGCAGATTTAGTGAGTATTGATTTGACTGCTATTAAATCTTCGGATTCAGGAAATTTTATTTCGTTTACGCCAAATGGGTTTAATGGAAAAGAAATTTGTTCTTTATCGAGGTATGCCGGAATAAGTGATAAAGTGTCCTTGTTAGGAATTTTTAATCATAATAATTCAGCACAAGAATCGGCTATAATGGCCCAAATAATTTGGTATTTTATTGAAGGATTCCATTATCGTTCTAATGAATATCCTTATGGCAGCAGGGAAAATTATATTAAATACATAGTTCCAATGGAAGAAGAGGAGCTTGTTTTTTACAAAAGTGATAAAACCGATCGTTGGTGGATAGAGATTCCTTTTATTTCAAACGGAAATAATAAACTAAAAAGAAATACGTTATTACCATGTTCCTACGATGAATATTTATTGGCATGCAATCAGGAGTTGCCGGAAAGATGGTGGAAAGCACAAAGAAAAAATATTTTATGATTAATTGTTTTGTAATTTTATGAGATCGCTTTGCTACTTAATGTGATTTATGCGTGTAATATTACAAAATCTTTAAAAAAATCATTTTTTTTGCATCGTGTCGATTTTTTTTGACACTTTATCGACAAAATGTTTTTTTTGTATTTTATTTAACTTTATTTTTGGGCTTGAATTAATTAAAACAATGAAAAATATTGTTTTATTAATAAATATTAAATAGGTTTACGCAAATTTTAAGACAAGAATAGATAATCCAAATTTATATGAAGAATTTCATTGCATTTACGGCAATTTTAACCTTATTAATTGGCTGTGGTAAATCAAGCGACAAAGGAGAATTAGTTGGTATTAATGGAGGAAAATGGCATCCTGAAAAACCTTATGGGATGGCTTTAGTTCCTGGAGGTGCTTTTATTATGGGTAAATCGGATGACGATTTAGCAGATGTTGAGGATGCTCCTACAAAAACAGTGACTGTTCGTTCTTTTTACATGGATGAGACCGAAATCACTAATAAAGAATACCGTCAATTTGTAGAATGGGTAAAAGATTCTACTATGAGAGTTCGTTTGGCAATTCTTGCTGACGAAAGTGGGCAAAAAGCGGGAGAAGCAAAAGGTAAAGGTAAAAACGCCGGTAGTATTGGTGATTTTGCTTTTAACGATTCAGATCCTGAAAAAATGACTGCCTATGATAAATATATGTATGATAATTATTATAGTATAGGTACTGCTGACGATCCTTATGCCGGAAGAAAATTGAACAAAAAAGTGAAACTGATCAAAGATACTAAATTGTATCCGGATGAGTACTATTCTGAAGTGATGGATTCGATGTATCTGCCAATAGAGGCTTCCTATAATGGATTGCGTACAATTGACGTGAACAAATTAAAATTCCGTTACTCGTGGATGGATATTCAGGCTGCAGCCAAAGCTAAAGTTGGAAAAAGAAAAGATTTTATAAAAACAGAAGAAGTGAATGTGTATCCAGACACAACGGTTTGGATTAAAGATTTTGCTTACTCTTATAATGAGCCTATGCATAATGATTATTTCTGGCATAAAGCATACGGTGACTATCCAGTTGTAGGAGTGAAATGGACACAGGCCAAAGCTTTTTGCGCTTGGAGAACCTTAAATAAAAATACCTACATCAAATCTAAAAAGAAAGGTCGCGATTTGATTAACTCTTTCAGATTACCAACGGAAGCAGAATGGGAATATTCAGCAAGAGGGGGTTTAGAATCAGCTACTTATCCTTGGGGTGGGCCTTATACTAAAAATGACAGGGGTTGTTTTCTGGCTAATTTTAAACCCAACAGAGGTGATTATGCTGCAGATGAAGCTTTGTATACTGTAGAGGCAAAATCGTATGAGCCAAATGGTTATAATTTGTATAACATGGCAGGAAATGTGTCCGAATGGACGGATTCTTCTTATGATCCAAACGCCTACGAATACGTTTCTTCAATGAATCCAAATGTATTAGATGCTTCTAATAAGCGTAAAGTGGTTCGTGGAGGTTCTTGGAAAGATGTTTCTTACTTCTTACAAGTAAGTACGAGAGATTTTGAATATGCTGATTCAGCAAGAAGTTTTATCGGATTTAGAACTGTTCAAGATTACATGGGATTACAGACTACTGGAAACGGTAAAAAAGCAAAATAAAATAAACGGACCGTATCAATCTATCAAATAAACCTTAAAAAAAAATATCATGGGATTACTAAGCAAAAAACAAATGAATTTCGCATACGGAATGGGAGCAGCAGTTGTTATCATTGGAGCATTATTCAAAATAACTCACATAGAATTTGGAGTTATTACAGGGAATTTAATGTTGACGATAGGACTTGTTGTTGAGGCATTGATTTTTGCACTTTCAGCATTTGAACCAGTTGATGACGATTTAGACTGGACTTTAGTATATCCAGAATTAGCAAATGGTGTAAAAGGAACAGCACCAAAGAAAAAAGTAGAAACTCCTTCTGATGCTCAGGGATTGTTATCTCAGAAATTAGATGCGATGTTAAAAGACGCTAAAATTGACGGTGAATTAATGGCTAGTTTAGGAAGCAGCATTAAAAATTTCGAATCAGCTGCAAAAGGAATTGCTCCAACTGTAGATTCTATCAATTCAACTAAAAAATACAGTGAAGAGTTGACTTTGGCAGCAGCCCAAATGGAATCTTTAAATAGTTTGTATAAAATTCAATTGCAAAGTGCTTCAAGAAATGCACAAATAAACGAAGAAGTGGCTGAAAATAATTTAAAATTAAAAGACCAGATGCAGTCTTTGACATCTAACTTGTCATCGCTTAACAATGTATATGGTGGAATGCTTTCTGCAATGAATAACAAAGGATAATTAGTTTCGAACTATAAAAAAATAATAAACTAATTAGTAGAAAATATGGCAGGAGGAAAACTAACCCCTAGACAGAAGATGATTAACCTAATGTACCTGGTTTTTATCGCAATGTTAGCATTAAATATGTCCAAAGAAGTGTTATCAGCTTTTGGAATTTTGAATAACAAAATAGTAGAGTCTAACTCTTTAACAGATACTCGAAATCAATCTTCTTTTGATCAATTAACCCAAAAAGCGGTGGATCAGCCAGGTCAATTTGGCGATAAAAAAGCTAAAGTGGAGAAGATCAGAGCAGTTTCTAAAGAATTTAATGATTACATAGAAAACATTAAAACAGACGTAACTAAAAAATTCGTAAGAGATGCAGAAGGAAATCTGCCTTACGAACAAATGGATAAAGGAGATTTAATTGACAGAATGTTTTTTACAGGAGACAGAGTTTCTAAACAAGGTCAGGAGTTTTTGGATAAAGTAAATAATTATTCTGTTCAAATCAAACAAATTGGAGGAAGCTCAGTAGCGGAATCAGAAATGAAAAAAATCGAAGCTCGGTTTGCTACTAAACCAGTTTATTCTGAAAAAGCGGGTGCAAAATTAGCTTGGATCGATTATAATTACAAAGGATATCCACTTATTGCTACAATCACTAAATTGTCTCAATTGCAAGCGGATATTAAAACTACAGAAAGTGATGTTATGACTGGTATGTTTCAATCAGATTTGGTTGCTGCAGCTTCTCTTACGGCTTACCAACCGATAGTGGTTCTTGAAAAATCTGTTTTCTTTCAAGGTGAAGCTGTTAAAGGAAAAATTATCTTAGGAAAATTTGACCCTTCATTAAAAGCTAAATCTGTAATTGTAAACGGATCAAGTGTTGCGGCTCAAGCAGGTCAGGCTAATTTCTCTTTTGGAGCTGGTAATATTGGAGAACACCCAATAGGAGGTTCTTTTAATTTTGATGAAAACGGTAAAGTTGTAAGTTTGCCTATTAAAGATAAATACGTTGTTGTGGCAAGACCAAAGTCAGCTACAATCTCAGCTGATAAAATGAATGTGGTTTATAGAGGTGTTGTTAATCCTATGACTATTTCTTTTGCAGGGGTTTCAGCGGATAAAGTTTCAGCTTCTGCTCCAGGATTAAGTTCAGCGGGTGGTGGTAAATATAACATGAGTCCAGGCGGAGGAACAGAAACAGTTATTAATGTGACTGCAACACTTCCTGACGGTTCTAAAGTTTCTGATAGAAAATCTTTCAGAATTAAAGGTATTCCCGGTCCTGCTGGAACAATCAGAGGAGAAATGGGAGTGGTAAAAGGTCCTAAATCAAATTTAGAAATCGCAACTATTGGAGCAAAATTAGTTGATTTCGATTTTGAAGTTGGTTTAAATGTTGTTGGATTTAATTTTAAAGTTACTGGTCAGCCTACAGTAGTAGTTCCGGGTAATAAATTAAATGCACAATGTAAAGCGGTTCTTTCTAAAGTAGGAAGAGGTGATCAGGTTACTATTTCTGAAATTAAAACTAAACTGGTAGGTGCGGGTAGTTATTTATTGCCTAGAACTGCTCCGGTAATTTTTGAAATACAATAATAAGTACGTTTTAAGCAAAACATACTTCAATAACTTATTATGATATAATGATGAATGTAAGAAATTTTTTAATAGCTATTATCTCTATCACTTGGAGTTTTGCATCTGTAGCACAATCTAATTTGCTAAATGCCAAAACACCGGATCAAATAGGTCTAAAAACCGCTGCGCAGCTTATTTCGGATAATGACAAGCCTTTGGTATATGGTTATGTTCACGATAGAGACGTATTGATGGGTAAAACAACTTGGGAAATTATTGATTTAGGTGAGAAGATAAATTTCTCCTTGTATTTCCCAATTGATACTGCAAATATTGGCTCAGACAGACGCTCGTTGTATGATGTGCTGACTAAAGCGATGAAGAATGGAAAAATTACTGAAGTGTATACGGATAGTTATTTTAATACCAAAAAATCCATTAAGGATATCCAGGGTTCACTTTCCCGTGTTGATACGACAGATGTGGGTAGAGAACAAATAAATGCCGGGCAAGCAGTAGCGGCTGAAAATATTTTAAAACAAGATCTTACCGCACAAGATGTTACGCAATATAAAATCAAAGGATATTGGTATTTTGATAAACGTCAAAGTGAATTGAAATATCGTTTGCTTGGGATTTGTCCAGTTACACCAGATGTATATACGATGAACAGCGATGAGAAAGATTACATTGAATTGTTTTGGGTCTTTTTCCCATCTGCCAGAGATGTTTTGCATGAAGCGAAAGCTTTCAATGATAAAAATTCTGCAATGCCGGTTTCTTTTGATCAAATTCTAAATTCAAGGCGTTTCAATAGTACCATTTATAAAGAAGAAAATGTTTATGGAGACAGATCAATTGCTGAATACATGAAAGATAATGCTCAGAATCAATTATTAGAATCAGAAAGAGTGAAGGAAAAAATTCGCAACTTCGAACAAGATATGTGGAATTACTAAATTTTATATTTTAGATTACAAAAAACTCTTACTATATCGGTAAGAGTTTTTTTTATTTTAATAAACTACCTTTGTGTTTTTTAAAAGGTACCACAACAGATGATTGATTATTTAATAATAGGTTCGGGATTAGCAGGAATTTCATTTGCAGAAATGGCTTTGCAAAATGATAAATCCATCTATGTATTTGATAATAATTCTCAAAATTCATCAAAGATTGCCGGAGGGTTGTACAATCCTGTTATTTTAAAGCGTTTCAGTGAAGTATGGCTGGCTCAAGAGCAATTGCTTCTTATGAATGAATTCTATACTGTTTTAGAAGAAAAGTTGGAGTGTAAGGTAGATTTTAAGAAGCCAATTTTAAGAAAATTTTTCTCCGTTGAAGAGCAAAATAATTGGTTTGCTGCCTCAGATAAAATGGCGCTGGCTCCTTTTCTTTCCACTGAATTGATTTATAAAAAATACCAAGGAATTGATTCTGCCTATGATTATGGTGAAGTACTGCAAACGGGATATGTAGATACCGCATTGTTGCTGGATAAGTACAAAGAATATCTTATTAAAGAAAAATTATTTCAGCAAGAATCATTTGATTATGATACTTTACAGATAGAAAACGATAGTATTCGATATAAAAATATAGAGGCGAAATATATTATTTTTGCTGAAGGTTTTGGAATGCATTCTAATCCATTTTTCAAAAATTTACCATTAGACGGAACAAAAGGAGAACTTTTTATTATTAAAGCTCCTGGACTTGATTTGGATGTAATCATAAATACGAGTGTGTTTATTTTGCCCCTGGGTAATGATTTATTTAAAGTTGGCGCCACGTACAACTGGAAGGATAAAACGGATTTGCCTACCGAAGAAGGAAAAACAGAATTAATCGAAAGAATTAAAGAAATTATAACCTGCGATTTTGAAATTATGGAGCATTTTGCCGGAGTTCGACCAACAGTCAAAGACAGAAGACCATTGGTGGGAACACATTTCAATCATGACAGAGTTCATATCCTTAATGGTTTGGGAACCAGAGGGGTGATGTTGGGGCCTTCTATGGCCAAAGCGCTATTTGAATTTATCGAATATAAAATGCCCTTAAACAAGGAAATTGATATCAACCGATTTCTTGCTAAAAGAAAGTAAAAATATTATTTTTGATTTGTCTTTGGATCATAAGAAACAAACATATTGATGTAGATATTTCTTGACCATCGTAACACAAACGGGAATAATAATACAAGGGATACAATTATGGCGATAAATGCCACTTTTATGGAAGAACTAAAGATGATATAAGAGATTATAAAAGCGGCAATTCCAATAGCCACATTCAATCCGTAACTTACATACATTGCACCATAAAAAAACGAAGGCTCGATTTGATATTTTAAGCCACAATGACTGCAATTTTCATGCATAGCTAAAATTTTGTTCAGATGTAACGGATTTTTATCCAAATACATACTCTCATTCTGACATTTAGGACAAGTTCCTGTTAAAATGCTATTTAGTTTGGATCCTTTTTTTAACATTTGCAAAAATTTTTAACAAAGGTACAATTTTTGAAAGGGTACCGATGTAACATCAGTCACAAAATATGCTTAATATACACAATTTATCTGTTTCTTTCGGAGGTTCTTATTTGTTTGAAGAAGTCACTTTTCGTTTGGGTGCAGGTGATCGAGTTGGTCTCGTTGGTAAAAACGGTGCTGGAAAATCCACCATGCTTAAAATTTTAGCTAAAGATTTTGCTCCAGACTCTGGAAGCATCGCTCAGGAGAAAGAAGTCCGAATGGGATTCCTGCGTCAGGATATCGATTTTGAGCAAGGTAGAACGGTGCTTGAAGAAGCCTATGAAGCTTTTATTGATATTAAAATTGTAGAAAATAAACTGGCTGAAATTAATCATTTATTGGTCACCCGCACCGATTATGAAAGTGAGGAATACAGCCAAATTATTGAAGATTTATCCGATTACACCCACCGTTTTGAATTATTGGGCGGATACAATTATGTTGGAGACACAGAAAAAATTCTTCTTGGTCTAGGTTTTAAAAGAGAAGTGTTTAACAATCAAACCGAAACTTTCTCGGGAGGTTGGAGAATGCGAATCGAATTAGCTAAGCTTCTATTGCAGGCAAATGATGTTTTGTTGCTCGATGAGCCTACGAATCACTTGGATATCGAGAGTATCATTTGGCTGGAAAGTTTCCTTCGTAATTATCCTGGTGTTGTGGTGATTGTTTCACACGATAAAATGTTCTTGGATAATGTGACCAATAGAACTATCGAAATTTCCCTTGGAAAAGCGTACGATTTCAACAAACCCTATTCTCAATATTTAGAATTGCGCCATGAAATCAGGGAGAAACAATTGGCAACACAAAAAAATCAAGCCAAAAAAATTGAAGAAACCGAGAAATTAATCGAGAAATTCCGTGCCAAAGCTTCTAAAGCTTCGATGGCACAGTCGATGATTAAGAAACTCGATAAAATAGAACGCATCGAAGTTGACGAAGATGACAACTCGGTAATGAATATCACTTTTCCTGTTTCAAAAGAACCGGGTAGAGTAGTTGTCGAAGCTGAAAATGTGACCAAAAGCTATGGTGATAAGACTATCTTGAAAGACATCAATCTGTTAGTGGAGCGTGGGAGCAAAATTGCGTTCGTGGGACAAAACGGTCAGGGAAAATCAACCTTTATCAAAGCAATTGTAGATGAATTTGAATACCAGGGAACGATAAAGTTAGGGCATAATGTGCAGTTGGGTTATTTTGCGCAAAATCAAGCGGAATATCTGGATGGTGAAATTACCTTGTTACAAACCATGGAAGATGCTGCTGCAGATACCAACCGAATGAAAGTACGCGATATGCTGGGTTCTTTCTTGTTTCGTGGCGATGATGTCGATAAAAAGGTAAAGGTGCTTTCTGGGGGCGAAAGAAATCGTTTAGCGCTATGTAAATTGCTTTTGCAACCGATCAATGTTTTGTTGATGGATGAGCCTACCAATCACTTGGATATTAAATCCAAGAATGTTTTGAAAGCAGCTTTGCAAAAATTTGGCGGAACGCTATTGCTGGTTTCTCACGATAGAGATTTCTTGCAAGGCATGTCAAATTTGGTTTACGAATTTAAAGATCAAAAAATAAAAGAATATTTAGGCGACATCAATTATTTCCTGGAACAACGTAATTTGGAGAATATGCGTGAAGTCGAGAAAAAAGATGCGATAAAAGCTTCTGCCCCAAAAGAGAGCAATAAAACTTCCTATGAAGATCAGAAAAAGGGGAAAGCATTGCAAAATAAATTGAGTAAAGTGGAGAGCCAAATCAAGCAATTGGAAAGAGACATTCAGAACGACGATAAAATGTTAGCTTCTAATTATGATAAACATATTGAAGATGCTAAATTTTTCATGGCGTACAACAAGAAAAAAGCAGAATTAGAGAAACTGCTGCTGGATTGGGAAATTGTTCAGGAAGAAATTGATAATTTCAGCTAATCAAGCTTTACGTTTCAATTCCAAGACTTCGGGACTCAAAAAAAAAGTCAGGTTTCTAATGTTCATAAAAGAGTTTCTTTTAGTCGCTTTTTAAGAATAGGAAACCTGACTTTTTGTTAAGTTAAAATAAAATTGTTTTAAGAAATCTTGTTTGTGAATCAATTCTATTAAATCAATCCCATCATTTCTGAATGGGCAATGGCTTCTTTGCTGTTTTTGAAATAACAAACGGAGACTTTTAAACTCTCCAGATTTTTTAATATTACTTCCACTTTTTCTTTTTTATTTATTCCGGTTTGTCGGATATAAACTGCTTTTACGGTAACGGGGAAAATTTTGCAAATGGCCTCGTACAGGAAAGGATCGTGTTGAGAATCATCACCTAATAATACATATTCGAGATTGGGGTAAAATTCTAAAATGTGTTTTATTTTATCAAACTTATGATTGTGATTGCCTCTGCCGGTCATGAAAAAATCGGTGAGACTGGTTTTGATATCTTTCAATAATAAGACGGCTCTTGGCAATTGATGAATTTCGGTAAATTTCACGATGAATCGGTACAAATTCCATTCGCTGCTTGATACATAAAAGAAGGCATTTTGTTCTTCTTTATTATTTCTTCCTGCAGAACTCAACGCTTGGTAATGGGGTACAACATCTTCAAAAACTTTTCGCTTATCAATGTTTTTAAATAACAGAATGTATAATTTAATAAAGGGATTTTCAGTGTTAGATACCAAAAAAGTGTCGTCAATATCCGATATAATCCCTAAATTCCCTTTGTGTGGTCGAATGTAACTTTCGGTAGTTTCTATTGTCTCCTTATTGTGAATGATACTTACCTTGTAATCAATCCAGCCGTATTTTGTGTATTGATCTAGTGGGACGCAAAATTTAAAATAGCCGTCATTCAGCGTCTTTGTATGGATTTTTACATGGTTATGTTCTAAATACACATCAGCGTTTGCCTGTGTTTTTATTCGAAACATTCTGATTACCGAAGCAGCGTTCTTGAAGTTTTTTTTCTGAAAATTATAATCTTTCGTACTTGTTGGTCTGAAAACGTGTCCCATCACAATTAATTCCTGCTCATTTGCATAACCGCGATATAATTTTAAAATAGGCTTCATTTATTGTACTTTTGATGAGAATTATAAAATCAATTTTTTTTATCAATAAATGTAGCTAAATTTTGAGAAACAATGTCATTATGGTTGTAAATCCTATTTCAGGGGATGTTGATAAATCAGAACTGATAGAAGCTGCATTGTTTTTTGCTGAAAAAGAAAACCTGAATCTCGTGATTTATAATACTTCGGGAGTAAATGATGTTGTAAACATAAAAACGCTTTATAAAACATATAAACCAGAAAGAATCATTGTTGCTGGTGGTGACGGAACTATAAAAATGGTTGCGGAGGCAATGGAAAAAGAGGATGTAATCCTTGGGATTTTGCCTGCGGGTTCTTCCAATGGTCTGGCAGTCGATTTAGATTTGATGTTAACTCTTGAGGAAAATCTTAAAATCGCATTTTTGAACGATTATATAGAGATAGATGTTATTACCATAAATGATAAAATCAGTTTGCATTTGAGTGATTTAGGTCTTAATGCAGAACTTATTAAAAACTATGAGAATGCAACAATTCGAGGTAAATTGGGCTATGCTTTACAGGCAGTAAATACGTTAATTGATTTTGAGGGGCCTTTTACCGCAACAATAACGGCCAATAATGAAACTATAAATTGTGTTGCCAGAATGATTGTAATTGCCAATTCCAAAAAGTATGGGACCGGCGTTGTTATTAATCCGCATGGGGTAATGAATGACGGAATGTTTGAATTGGTGATTTTGAAAAACTTAGATTTATACGTTTTTGGACAAATCATAACAGGGAATATGCCCATTGAATCTAATGATGTTGAGATAATAGCAACGAATCAGGCAACTATAAAAACTAATTTTCCGGTTAGTTTTCAAATGGATGGTGAATATTGCGGCACGGAAACAGAATTCGATGTTCAAATCTTGCACAAACAAATGAAAGTTGCAAT
This sequence comes from Flavobacterium xylosi, assembly GCF_042787345.1. Taxonomy (NCBI): domain Bacteria; kingdom Pseudomonadati; phylum Bacteroidota; class Flavobacteriia; order Flavobacteriales; family Flavobacteriaceae; genus Flavobacterium; species Flavobacterium xylosi. The sequence continues at coordinate 241,099 of NZ_JBHZPZ010000002.1, forward strand.
TCAATAGCTTTATAATTTTAAGCTATTTGAAAGGATTACGTTCCTGCCAGAGAGTTTCCGGTTCCAAATAACTAAAGATTTTACGCATTTGCGAATTAATCATCCGATTACTGTGTGCAATAAATCCATACATTTTTACTGGTTTTGCACCTACGGAACTTTTAATTTCCAATGCCGTTCGGGCAAAAACAATTTCCTTAAAACCTTTATTGATCGAATAAGCAATCATGTCGTACAGCATATTTAAATACAACATTTTTTCGCGTTGAATACTATCGTCGTAACCCAGAAAATAGGTGTCCATCACCTCGCCGTTTTTGATCAAGGTATTGAAGCCTATCAGTTTTTCATTGATAAAATAACCATAAAAAAGAAACTTGTCATGGAAAATTTCTTTGAATGTTCTAAAGTGATTTTTCGGCAGGAAAAAAGTATTAAAAGGCGCATTTTTCGCTACATGAATATACAGATCGTAAATAGTTTCTTCATGTGCGATTATGTCTGCTAAGCGCATCTTTCTTTTTTCAATCACATCCGCTTTTTTTCGAGCTCTTTTGTACTGATCTCTGTATTTTTTTGAAAGGGAATTTATGTAGTCTTGCTCTGATTTCCAAGCTTCATTTATGGTAAAAACCATATTGGGCTGTGTAGAAAATTGATAGTTATTTTTGAATTCTGAAATGTCAAAGTGTTTGATTTCTTCTTCATCAAAATCTTTAAATGAAGTGATATGTATTTTTTTATCTTTGGATTCAAATAATTTTTTTAATGCCGAGGAAGCTGTTTTTAAGGTTTTAACAGCTTCTTTTTTATCAATTTCATCTGAAAAAGCAAAAGCGTTTTGTCCGGTCAGCATATTATTTCCAATCAGTAAAACATTGGAACAAAAATTCTTGAAGGCAAAATTTCTCAGCGCAGTTTTGATGCATTTATCCCGTTCTCCAAAAGATCCCAGTTTATTCAAATCTAAAAATTGGGAAACGGCAATACCGGCTAACAAATCATTTTTAAAAATCCCTATAAAATGACAAATCATATTTTCTGGAGATGATTTTTCTAATACTTCCAGGTATTTTTTGGATAAAAAGATAGTCGATATAGCTAAATCATCCCAGTTTGCAGGAAGTTCATCTATTGAAGAGTAAATTTTATAAGAATAAGATGTATTCAAATTGGATTTTAATGTTTCGTCAAATTTAGTTAATAAAGTTAAAGTATTTTTATAGGAGTTGAAATTAACTAACTTTAGATAATAAATAAAAAAATTATGGAAAAGTTTACAGATGAAAAGATTCAATCCCAATTAAAAGAGCTGAAAGACTGGCAATTCATTGATAATGCAATCGAAAAAAAATTTAAATTTTCAGATTTCACGCAGGCTTTGGGATTCATAGTTCAAGTAGGGTTGATGGCCGAGAAAAGAAATCACCATCCGGAATTATTCAATGTTTACAATAAAGTCTCCATCCGACTGAATACACACGATGCCAATGGAGTCACTGAAAAAGATTTTGATCTGGCTAAAGCGATTGATCTGATTCCATAAAAAATCTCGTCTCCTTATAAGTAGGTGGACGAGATTAATTTGTATTTTTTTTTACTATTTCCAGGCACAAATGATCCCGCCCATAATCATAAAGCACACAATCCAGAAACCGCCGGTTACTAATGTGTATTTAAAACTTCGTCTTTCATATAATGCATTAGTCCCGATTATAGGTAAGGCTAAAAATAATCCTGCCATAAATCCATGCAATGCACCATGTTTGAAAGTTCTAAATGCCATTCCATAATCGGCCATAAAAGTGGCATAGGAAGGTTTGGCAATGCTGGCATCACCACCTACCATTCCTAAAGCGCCAAATTGATGGATTGTTAGGATTTGAAGAACAAAACTTATTAAAATGGCATAAATAAAGGATACTCCAAAAATCATAAGCATATTACCGCCTTTCATTTTTTCTTCGGTTAGTCCAGATTCTTTCATCCAGATTGTTCCAAAAACTTTTGGGTTATACCAAATAAATCCGACTACAAGCGTTGAAAAAGCGGCAACTAAAAGGGCATAAAAATTCATTTCCATAAAATTGATTTCAAAGGTTAGTGAATCAAATATAATAATTTTTATTAAAGAGCAATATTGATTATTTTGTAGGAAATACACTTGTGTAAATTGCGATATGGTGTATTTAGTCGATTATATTTGTCGATGAATGAAATAGTGTGTACTTTTAGGTGTGTGAAAAGTAAAAACTTCTGCTTATGAAAAATCTAACTACCCTATTTTTAACTGTTTTGTTTTCGTTTTCAATGTTTGCCAATGTTTCTGTTTCAGAGAGAGATGCTTTGGTGAAATTATATGAAAAAACAAATGGAAGTCAGTGGATCACAAAGTGGGATTTGTCAGCGCCCGTGTCTACATGGCATGGTGTGAAATTAGAGGGTAAAAAGGTTATTTCATTAAATTTATCCGATAATAATTTAGTTGGCGAAATTCCTAATGATATTGTCAATCTTGTTAGTTTGCAAGAATTAGATTTACACAAAAATCACCTGTCTGGAGAAATACCTTCAATTGTTGGGAATTTAAAAGAACTTAAAGTATTGGATATTTCGTTCAATAATTTATCAGGAGTTATTCCGGCATCTGTTTGTGAAATGAATAAGTTACAGCAGTTAGCGTTATATATGAACGGTCTTTCAGGCGAATTACCGGAACAAATTGGTAACTTAAAAAATTTAGAAGTACTTTCTTTATTCAATAATGAAATTACCGGTCAAATACCAAGTTCATTATATAATGTGAAAACATTGAAAGTGTTGCTTTTAAACAGTAATAAATTTATTGGAGAATTAGGGCCTGAAGTTGCAAATTTAAAATCTCTTGAGAACCTTAGTTTGTTTGATAATAAAATGAACGGAGAAATTCCAGCGGAGTTGGGAAAATTGAATAATTTGAAAGAAATGAATATTTCGTATAATATGTTTTACGGACAAGTGTCCAAAAGTCTGGCACTATTAGATACATTAAATATGACGATGTTAAATAATAATGGAGCTACTGTTTTATTAGATGTAAATCAAGATAAAAATAAAGCGATCGTTTCCGAAGATTAACAAGTTAAAAATAACCCTGTTCTCTTTAGTAATTTGATTTAATAATTTAGTTTTTTTTTAAGTAAGTTTTAATTAATTTAGTTGTTTGAAACCTGTAAAGTATTTATACTTTACAGGTTTTTTTTTTTGAATAAATAGTATCAGACATAAGGTAGGGACTTTAGTTTTTAATAAGTTTCGCAAAGAGTGAAAATAGTATATCCAAAAAAGCGCAAGATTTCCCTATTGTATTTTTGTTTTTAATTCGCATTCAATTTCGCCATCTTGTAAGTCTCTCTCTACCGTCACTTCGAGTGTTTTTGACTTGAATTTAAGTAGCAAGAAATGTGTAGTGTGGCAATTATTAAAAAGAGTTTTTGCAACAGATTGGAAGGATTAAAAAGATTTTTAAAGCTTCATGACGAATTAATCTGTGATAATCTGTGAAATCTGTGGCAAAGAAATTTAGAGCTTTATTAAAATACGACCTTAAATTTTAGCCATTACTCATGCATTTGAAAATAAGAATTTATTAAGTCAAAAATGTATCGAGAAGTTTAGGGAGTAAAATGGTTCTCGATACTCCCGACGCATCGGGATTAAAGCTTTTTGTGTCGTTTAATCAGGAATATTGGCTTAGCTTTAAAAACCACTCGAAGTGACGGTATTCAGAGGTACTGATACGTTTGAAAGCACGGATTTGTTAAGTCAAAAATGTATCGAGAAGTTTGGGGAATGCAACGGTTCTCGATATAATTTTTAAAGCTGGTTGTGTCGTTTAATCAGGAATATTGGCTTAGCTTTAAAAACCACTCGAACTGACGAATCGGTGCCTCTGAATACCGTCACTTCGAGTGTTTTTGACTTGTACTTATAGGTTTAGAAGTAAGAATTTATTAAGTCAAAAATGTATCGAGAAGTTTAGGGACTGCAACGGTTCTCGATACTCCCGACGCCTCGGGATTAAAGCTTTTTGTATCGTTTTGTGTCGACTTTTTTGATAAAAAATTAGGCTTTCCATTGATGTTTTTTAGAAAGTAAAAAATTATGCCTTACTGATTTTCTTTTTGCTTAATCAAAAAAGAAACAAAAAAATATTCATGGGTTATTATTGTTTTGTGGTATTCATGAATCTTCGATTTCAACCTCAATATTTTTATCCCAAAAATCATCGGACAAATTGCTCTATCGCGACCCCAGCCGCTCGTGCCTTTGGTGCTAATGCAGGTATTTTTTGCAAGGTATATTTTCCCAGACTGATTGTGTCTATCTCCACAGTGATTTCTAATTGGATTAAATTAGGAATTCAGTTTCTAATATTTAGAGCATTTTATGTTTTCTACTATCTAAAAGGAGCTACTGTCGGGCTGAATGGTTCCGTTGTATTCTTCCCTTTGTTAATTGTATTGATGGGTATTTTAGGATTGGGAATAGGGATGTTCATCTCTTTTTTGGTTACCAAATACCGGGATTTTAGTAATTTGATCCGTTCTGGTGTGCAATTGAACATGAGTATATCTGTGTCTTGATTATTGACGCTACTCGTGGATTGTAAGGTCAGGATCAAAGTGTTTTTTGGTTGGCTAAGAAAAACAGAAAAGGTATCGTAATCTTAGGGAACAAATGGGATTTAGTCGAAAAGAACCTTACACACTTTATCTGGAAAATAAAATTAGCGATAACTCAGAGCTTTTAGTTCTGTCGATCGATATTTATATCATAGAGAAGCAGTCTTTATTTCCATAATTATATTTAGAAAGTTGCTTGAGTTTGTAAAAGCTCAATCAACTTTTTTTTATGAAAAAAAAGGAATAGAATAAATGGCAAAGTTGTATGGGTGACTGGAGCTTCAAGCGGAATTGGGGAAGCTTTGGCTTATGAATTGGCTCATAGGAATTGTAAACTCATTCTTTTGGCATGTAACATAAAAGCTTTAGAATCTGTGAAATTTTATAATTCACAAGTATTCTCCTCCAATAAAAAAAATAAATAAAAAGATAATGAAGCGGTATTGTGTTTGTAATATCCCTGTCGAACTGAGGTCGGTAGACTTTGAAGAACTGGAGAAACGTTTTCAAAATTAGTCTTTATTGTAAGTTATTTGAAAGATAATTATCTTCGTGCATCTTTAAATAAGTACATTGTGCGATGTTACTTGCCCCCTATTATTTTTCATACACTATCCATACACTATCCATATACTATCCATATACTATCCATGCCTTAAATATGCCTCGTCCTAAAATGACTATACAGATTATTAAATAAATCCTATTATTGTTATGGTAATATAATTTTTAATCCTAAACTTACTATACAACTGCTTTTTCATAGTTAAAGTTTTTATTATAATCCTTCCCTCTTTTCTTCAAGTTCCCAGATTGTAAATGAGCTTGATTTTGGGTAATCACAAATTAACGCAGCCTATTTGAATTAATGCGTAATTGAATATTGCCTGGAGATTACTTGTTCTTTTTATTGAAAAACACTTGTTACTTACTTATTATGTTGTGATTAAGGTAGTTGTTTGAACTGCTTATTGAACAGGTGTTGCCATCTTAGAAAGGTACGTCAGCCATTTTAATTGCTTAAAACCCTATCCTATGATACAACGTAAAACATGTTCCATTTGAAGCCCTGAGTAGTCACAAAACTCCTCTATTGAGAGTAGATGATGTGGTTCCTTATTCAAGTTGGTTTTGATCTTATGCAGATATAACCTTGCTTGTCTGTATGTTTTACCGGTAATACGTTGTACATCTTTTGGATAAATGCATACCCTGATGTTACTTGCAATCACATTTTTTGTTTTTAATAGCTTATCAAAGTTTATAGACTTTGGTGATGTTTATCCCGTCTTAGGGTCTTTATTCTTTTATTTCGTGTAAAGTTATGAAAATTAATTACTTATGAAGTGACTAAAAGAGGTAATTGTAGGCTTTTTAGTGCCATTAGTGACATCTGCTTTTTGAAAAGTGATTTAATTGATTGAACCTTTGTTGAAATCATTCCCGATTTAGTTGCAACGAATATTCAGGATGACAGAGTAGTTCAAATATTTTTAAATTTAAATTTTAAACCATTATGGCAAAACAAAAAGGCATAATTAAATTGAAAGGTACTATCGGGGATATTACTTTTTACAAAACTAAGGATGGGTATATTGCCCGTGAGAAAGGTGGCATTGATGCCAAGAGAATTGCTAACGATCCTGCGTTCCAGAGAACACGCGAGAACGGTTCCGAATTCGGACGGGCAGGGAAGGCCGGTAAAACTTTGCGTTTGGCATTGCGGACTTTATTGTTGAATTCTTCAGACAGCAGAATGGTGAGCCGACTTACCCAATTGATGGTTAAAGTTATTCAAGCTGATTTGGTCAATGAACGAGGGCTTAGAAACGTAATTGACGGCGAGGCTGAATTACTTAACGGTTTTGACTTTAACATTACCGGGAAATTAGGAACAACTCTATTTGCTCCTTTTACTGGAACAATCGACAGGGTTTCGGGTGAAATTTCGGTAGATTTAGTATCGTTTATTCCTGCCAATATGATTGCAGCTCCAAGTGGAACCACTCATTTTAAAATTATATCAGCTGGTTCTGAAATTGATTTTGAAGCGGAAGTTTTCGTTACTTCAAATTCTGAAACAGCCATTCTTCCTTTGGATATGAATCCGACAGGAATCATCAATCATATGAATATGATAACACCAAACAGTACAAAACCTTTGTTTCTTGCTCTTGGAGTTGAGTTTTATCAAGGGGTGAATGGTAGAATGTATCCTTTGAAAAACGGCTCGTACAATCCACTAGCACTGGTGCAAGTTAGCGGTCTGTAAGATGGTTTTAGTGCTATTCAGAACTTATTTTCCTGAGGGAACTAATGGAAAACTTGCTTGTGACGGGCAATTCATCTGTTGTACCATTGAATTGCCCTGGCGAGAAAATGAAAAGTGGGTTTCCTGTATTCCCGAAGGATACTATTTATTGCGAAAGCGATACAGTCGTAAATTTCAATGGCATGTTGAGGTGGTTGCCGTAAAGAATAGAAATTCTATTTTGTTGCATCCTGCTAATAATGCCATGAAGGAATTGAATGGATGTATTGCTCCTGTAACAGAACTTTCCGGGGTCGGTTTGGGTTTGCAATCCCGACAGGCTTTTGCTAAAGTAAAAAATTTAGTTTATGAAGCTTTGGAGCAATCCGCAATAGTTTCATTAATTGTTCAATCTTAAAATTTATACTTATGAATATTGTAAAAAGAGTGAAAGCTCCAAGTCCGAAATTTTTTAAAGTGTTGCGAAATATCGGATTGGCACTGGCTGCCGTTGGTGGTGTTATTTTGACCGCACCCATTGCCTTGCCCGTAGTCATTGGTTCTATTGGGGGGTATTTGGCCGTTGTTGGTAGTGTACTATCTGCAGTAAGCCAACTTACTACCTCCTATGAGGAAAATCCTTATTCGGTGCAGGATGACAACGAGTAATCCTAAACTGATGGGTACTGTAGGAGGTACATTTTTGAGTGTTGTGCCGAATTTGCATTCGGAAGATGTTTTGAAAACTGTTTTGTTAGCTGCCGTTGGAGCGATTGTCAGTTTTGGAATATCGATGATGCTTAAATTTGTAATTAAGAAGTACAAACGGTAGTTTAGTTTTTGTAATAAAGAATTAGACAATTAAAGCCCAAACCGAAAGGAATGGGCTTTTTTTTGTTTATAAGGAAGGTTATAGGAAATAAGTTTATTGTTGCTATTGTTGTTTTTGTTGATGAAAAAAGTTTTTTCTTTTGTCTTGATTACACACGAGTTACTAATTTATTGGAGTTCGTGAATCTATGATTTCAAAAGAAACAAAAAATATTCATGGGTTAATATTGTTTTTTTTGTATTCATGAATCTTCGATTTCAACCTCAATATTTTTACCCCAAAAATCATCGGACGCATTTCCCTATCGCGACCCCAGCCGCTCGTGTTTCACACTCGACTCGGGGGGCGCTCCCCTCTGCCAGCGCATAAACCCAGGTTCCGCATTAGAAATCTACTGCATCTGAATTCTTCTTCAAAACCAAGCACTTACTCCCATTTTTAAAATCAAAATACAAAAGTATTCTTCATTTAAAAATAGTCCGTGAGCACTTGTTTTTTTTGAATAATCCAGCTTCGTAACGAAGTCTAATGCAGAATCTGGGTTAAATCCTTACCGTGATTTTTTGGTTCAAAAATATAAGGGCGAGTGGAGCGAGTTGTTACTATTGCTGTTTTTATTTTGAAGAACTTTTTTCTTTCGTCTTGATTACTCACGAGTTAATATTTTATTGCAGTTCGTGAATCTATGCACAATTTGAAAGCTCAGTTTAAAAAAATAAATGTTCCCTCAAAGAGAAACCGCTCATGTATTCCCCTCTTGAGAGGGGTTAGGGGTGTGTTTTTGTGGTTATAAATTCCTAAAAGTTAAATGATATCAGGAATGTAGTCCTTAAAACTATAAGGGTAAGTTGAAGACAATTTTTTCTTTTGCCTTGATGCAAAAGAAACAAAAGATCAAGCCTGAATATTTTTATCCCAAAAATCATCGGACGTATTTCCCTATCGCGACCCCAGCCGCTCGTGTTTCACACTCGACTCGGGGGTCACTCCCTTCTGCCAGGGCTGAAATCCTTACCGTGATTTTTTGGTTCAAAAATATAAGGGCGAGTGGAGCGAGTTGTTGCGTTTGCTATTTCTTCTTTGAAGACAATTTTTTTCTTGTTTATTATGCACATCAGTGTCAACGGGAGGTCGGAAGACCTCGAAGAGCAGTCTACAATTTGAAAGCTCAGTTTAAAAAAATAAATGTTCCCTCAAAGAGAAACCGCTCATGTATTCCCCTCTTCAGAGGGGTTAGGGGTGTGTTTTTGTGGTTATGAATTCCTAAAAGTTAAATGATATCAGGAATGTAGTCCTTAAAACTATAAGGGTAAGTTGAAGACAATTTTTTCTTTTGCCTTGATGCAAAAGAAACAAAAGATCAAGCCTGAATATTTTTATCCCAAAAATCATCGGACGTATTTCCCTATCCCGACCCCAGCCGCTCGTGTTTCACACTCGGCTCGGGGGTCACTCCCTTCTGCCAGGGCTGAAATCCTTACCGTGATTTTTTGGTTCAAAAATATAAGGGCGAGTGGAGCGAGTTGTTGCGTTTGCTATTTCTTCTTTGAAGACAATTTTTTTCTTGTTTATTATGCACATCAGTGTCAACGTGAGGTAGGAAGACCTCGAAGAGCAGTCTACAATTTGAAAGCTCAGTTTAAAAAAATAAATGTTCCCTCAAAGAGAAACCACTCACGTATTCCCCTCTTGAGAGGGGTTAGGGGTGTGTTTTTGTGGTTATGAATTCCTAAAAGTTAAATGATATCAGGAATGTAATCCTTAAAAATATAAGGGCGACTCGAGCGAGTTGTTTCGAGTGCTATTTTGTATTTAAAGAAATTTTTTCTTTTGCCTTGATGCAAAAGAAACAAAAGATCAAGCCTGAATATTTTTATCCCAAAAATCATCGGACGTATTTCCCTATCGCGACCCCAGCCGCTCGTGTTTCACACTCGGCTCGGGGGTCACTCCCTTCTGCCAGGGCTGAAATCCTTACCGTGATTTTTTGGTTCAAAAATATAAGGGCGAGAGGAGCGAGTTGTTGCGTTTGCTATTTCTTCTTTGAAGACAATTTTTTTCTTATTTATTATGCACATCAGTGTCAATGGGAGGTCGGAAGACCTCGAAGAGCAGTCTACAATTTGAAAGCTCAGTTTAAAAAAATAAATGTTCCCTCAAAGAGAAACCGCCCACGTATTCCCCTCTTGAGAGGGGTTAGGGGTGTGTTTTTGAGGTTATAAATTCTTAAAAGTTAAATGATATCAGGAATTTAATCCTTAAAACTATAAGGGTAAGTTGAGGATAGCTGATGCTATTAGTTGCCCGAGGTCCACCAAGGGTTTTCGTATTGTAAACGTTCTATTCGTTTGGATGTTGGAATAAAGGTATCAAAACTCATAATAGTTCTTATTTTTACACAATTGTAAAAATAAGTATATAAAAAATAGCTTATTTATTCAAAAATGTTGATTTAAGTAATTTTAAATATTTTTAAAAGCTTAATTTCACAGTTGCACTTAATGTGTTAGATAGAAGATGTCTGATTAATAATTAATTTTGTGGAGTCCTTAAACATGAGTTTAATATCTTGTAAAGACAGTCACTGAATGCAATGCCACGTACTTAGGGTTGGGATAATTGGTACTATTTTTATGATGAAGTTGTGCTCTATTCCCGAATTGAATAGTGGTTATAATTTAATTTTCCTTTTACTGTCTCTATAGATTGGTTTTGTAATTATGCGGTGAACGGTTGTTGCAAATACCGCAATAATGCGGTGATAAATTGAATTAATCGCCGCATCAAAACTACTTCCGAAATAGCGAAGCAAATACAAAACTTGCTGTGTTCCTACTGTTTTATTAAGGGAGCTTGTCATCTCGACGTGGGGGAGATGATATAGGTAGCTAGATAATTCTGGTAAATCTAATTTGTTTCTCTTTAACCTAATACGACTGATTTTTTATTTGAAGATAATTTTTTTGTCTTCACCCTTTTTTGAATTGGTTTTGATCTTCTGAAAAATTGAAAAGGATTACCATACTGCCTTTGAATGGATTGAACGAAGGCTCGTATTTAATGTATCCTTTTTCGTGTAGTTCTTTTATGCATTTGTGATATGTTGCTGGGGAGCAAATTTTACTGATGCGCATCACTTCTTCTCTGGTTATGCTTATTGGATTTTGGAAATGGTTTATGTTCCAATATTGGAATAATGTAATGTATAGACTAATGTGAGTAGGGTTGAGGTTCTGGTCTTGTATTATGCGGTCAAAGAAACCAGTGAGATGGTGTTTTATGTAGTTCATAAGGTTTAGAGATCAGTTTTTAATGGTTAGTGTTCAGTGTTCATTGATCAGTATTCAGTGATCAGTGGTCAGTGGTCAGTTTTTAGTATTCAGTACAAGGTGGTCAGTGTTCAGATTCAGTATTCAGTGATCCGTGTTCAGGTCGGAGCGTACGGTGTTTCGGGATGAGTGATTAGTATTCCGAGTTCTGTGTTACATGTTTAGCGTTTAGGATTCTGAGTGGCGTTTCATTAAATACATAAAATTGCATTTGACGAGATTACTTCATCAGTTGGCTCAAGGCGTCGTGTCCTCCTTTGTTGGAATTACAAAATGGAGGATATCGACGAATTCTAATATATTTTCGGTCTGTTATTTTTTAGTGTATTTTATCATCGTTTTGAAGCGTTCCCATCAATTCCATTGAAAAATTATCTCTGGCTTGGATGTAGGCTATTTTTGAAATTACTGTGGCGCCCAGTTTTCTTTTTTCGAAAGTTGCAGACACTCCGAAATCAATTCTATTTAATTTTAGTTCTCGAGCTCGTTTGATTGCCTGAAAAAGTAGTTGGCGGTAAAGTTGGAATTCTTTTGCGTAGGAATAATCCATTCCTATTAGCGCTGGAACATAAGTATGATTTGTGTTTTTATAACAAAATAAGATACCGATTGGTAGGTTTAAACTACTCTGTTGATCCCTATTATTATTATTATTATTATTATTGAGATATAATAGTATGAATTCCCAATGATGATGATTTTCCATTTTTTGGAACACTTCTATGGGATAGGTAAATGTATTTATAGCATGATTGTTGTTTTTTACATTTTGATATAGTTTATAGGCCTGTTCTGATTCTTCTTTTGTTAATTTCTCTTTTATTACAATATCGAAAGCCTTTTCAAAAGGTAGCACTTCTTTCATAAAATGTTTTCTAGAGCGGGAGGACAGGGTAGCTGAAAATTCTTCCATACTATCCCATTTGTTATTTTGTATGATGCAAGTTTCGGGCATATTTATTTTTAAAAAACCATGATTGTTAAAAATATGATTCAATTGTTCGTCTTCCTCGAAATCCCTTAATACAAGCATATCTGCGTTTAATTGATGGTACAATGTTTCTACTTGTTCCAGTAAAAGCATTATGGCTTCTTCTGCTAAAGGGTGTGTTTTATTAATATAACAATGATTGCCCTCTGTAAATAAGGAGCCCATTCCTAAAACTTTTGATGTAAGGTATAATGGATTTTGTTTTCTTTTCTCTTCCAATTGAAGCGAAATTGATTCTGATGCCAACATATCGTCTTTCCATAATCCATACGTAAAAAAAGTTGTCAGTACCGGAATTCCGTTTTTGTCTGTTATCACATAATAATGAAAGTCCCAGTTATTTTTAGCGCAATCTGTATTCGTGAAAGCATTCTCCAAGAATAATAATCCTTCCCAGTCAAAAGTGCTCTGTTTTCCTAAAAGTTCGTCCCAGGTTTGCTTATTTATTTTTACTATGGATGTTTCGTACTGTATTACTAAGGTCGTTTCTTGTTCCCTGTTTTCTATTTGTGGAATTGTTTCTGCGATACGAAAAGCTTTTTTTACTTTGTATTTACTATTGCCTGATTCTTCTAGGGCTTTTGGGAAATGGAATTTCATTGCTTCTACTAATGCTTTTATTTCTTCTTTTTGGTTGTGGCGAGAAAGTGTGATTCGAATACCAGTGTTTTTGATTGGAACAGCGGGATATATTGCGGGGTTTACATAAAAGCCATCGTTAAAGAGCCTTTGTACCATTTTGTAGGCCGTTAAAGGCATGGCGGTACCCAAGAAAAATACCGGGGAGTTGTTCAGAGCAATCATAGGAAGATCGGTTTTTTCCAATAATGATTTGAAGTATTCTATTTTTTCTGATAAATCAGATTGTAAGCTTAGAATTTCGGTGGAAAGATGAATGTCAGCCGAAGCAATTGCAGCTGCAACGGAAGCGGGTTCCAGTTGTGCAGAAAAAGTTAGGGGTCCGCCAAAATTTTTGATTTTATCTCTCAGTTTTTGATTCTTGCAAAATATTGTTGCACCACTTGCTCCGAAGGTTTTACTTAGGGTGCTTACCACAATACAATTTTCAGGTAATTCTCCAATAGCGTCAAATATAAAACCAGTTCCGTTTTTGCCTTTCCAACTCATTCCATGAACATCATCAAAATAAAGGTATAATTGTGTATATTTTTGCGACAAAGTCAACAATTCCGGAATTGGGGCATAATCACCAAACATGGAATATACACCATCAGCCATGTACCAGATTTTGTTGCATTTTGAGGATAGCTGTCTGATTTTATCTTCTAACATTTCCAAATTGCTATGTCTTATCATTTCTACCGGAATTCCGCGTAACTTTAAAAGTTGACAGGCATTTTGAACACTCCAATGTACTTGATGATCCATTATTACGGCATCTTCATCTCTTATGAGTGTTGGAATTATGGCTAAATGCCCCAGTGTGCTATTTTTGGTTATGATTGGTGGAATGCCATACATTTGCTCGATTTTACTTTCTAATTCATAGTATAATGGATGTGAAATGTATGATTTTGAAAGTGGAAATTGTGTGCCATAGTCGCGAATTGCTTGGATAGCCGCATCTTTTAGTCTGATGTCTTGTTCTAAACCCAAGTATCCAGTTGTGCCAAAATGAAACATTTCCTTACCATTGATTTGGATGGTTCTACCCGTCAACACTTTGTCTTCTGCATATAGATGTACTACACCTTCTTTTTTTGCTCCTGCGATTACCTCATCGACCGTATCAATGAAATTGTTATGTTTGATTTTTGCCATATTATTTAAGATGAAGTTATTTAGATTTAATTATAGTTTGATATTTATTGGGTAAAATTCTGAATAAATATTTGATAACATCACCTGAATAAATAGAAAATCCCAATATGATAACTTATACTCCCGATTTGATAACTTTCATTTTATTTTCTATCAATTATGTGATTTTGATGATTTTTGTAATACTTTTAACGTTATTTTAATTTAAATACTACTATTTTATTCAAAATACTATGAAACTCACAACTAATTACTATGAGAATGAGTATGCCCAATTCTGGATAAAGGATGATATTCTTTTTTTTGAATACAGACCTAATGTTGTTATTGATTTGACCATAGCCCATCGAATCGTAGCTGATCGAATAAAAATGCAAAATGAGAAATCTTATCCTGTATTATGCGACATTAGAGGTGTTGTAGATTCCGACAAAGCTGCTAGAGACTATTTAGCCCAATCCGGTTCCGTTTTGGCGAAAGCGGTTAGCATTGTTACAAATCAGAGTGTTTCCTTAATTATGACCTCTTTTTATCTCAAAATATGTAAACCAAGCGTTCCCACAAAGATTTTTACGGACGATTCATCCGCCCTAGCTTTTTTGGAAGCCTATAAATAATTAAACTCACCCTTTTTTAAGACTATACAGTGTCATGCAAGAAGAAATCGATCAACAGCGCATTCAAAAGATGTATCAAATGCTTCTTGAAATGGCGGGAGGTAATTTTACAAATCGGATTCAACGATCTGAAAAGGATGATGAACTGGAAGCCTTAGTTGTGCTGATGAACATGGTTGCTGAAGAAATGAAGGAATCTGTTTTTCATTCGGGTTTTATCAATCCGCATTATTCCTATAGCAATCTAGTACAAACCACTTTTATCTTGGATGAAGATTTTATTATCCGAAGTTATAATTCAACTGTTCCTACAGTATTGGGTTTCACATCTGACAGGCTTTATGGTATCCCTTTTGCTAATTTACTTTCAAAGGAATCCGAAGCGGTATGGAATTCTCTTGCAGCAGTTTTATTTCAAGATATTACTTACAATGGTACTACGTCTCTTGTTTATATTACCCGAGAGCAATTGCTGGTGCCTTGTTTATGTACCATTGCCAGATTGATGCATAGTACGGATATTCTTATTAGTTCTGTTACTACCGTCATTACGGAACCTTTGAAAACTTTGGTTTCTTCGGAAAACACTACCTTATTTGTTGGGCCTAATAGCTATTCGGATGTGCAATTGATTCAACAGTTATATGATTATATTTTGAATAATTTAAATTCTCCACTACCTTCTTCAAAAGAACTCTCTCGAATTTTTGGATCTAATGATTATAAATTGAAATCTGGATTTAAGCATTTATTTAAAACGAGTATCTACCAGTTTTACACTAATGAACGGATGAAAAGAGCCCAACTTTTAATTCAGCAAACAAGAATTCCTTTAAAAAGTATAGCTATTACTAATGGATTTACGAGTTATCCTAATTTTTCAAGAGCCTTTAAAAAACATTTTGGATATACACCAAAGGACATTAAAAAGAGGCTTCCTGAGTTATGAGTTAATCACTCGACTAGAATTCCATTAACTTGTAAAAAATCTCTTAAAATATTTTAGATAACAATTTTAGAATTTGTAAATGACTCATAAAGGAGATTTTTTACTTTTTTACTTTTTAATTTACATTTTCCAGAAAAATTAAAGATCGTTAATCGTCATTCATAAATTTTAGCATAATGACATTTGCCCGTGACTGCATTTTGTCTAGGCTATCAATTTCATTAGATGACAGTTTACGATCATCTGTTATACGTTAAAAAATCCCGAATTGATAAGTTATAATCCTGAATTGATACGTTTAATACTACATGGTTATTTATTATTGCATTTTCCTTTATTATCTATTATTAAAAAAGTATTGGAAGTTTTAGTTTAGAAATGAAAGTGTAATTATGACATTATGGATCAGGAAATCAATCAACAGCGAATAAAGAATATTGGGCAAATGCTTATGGAAATGGCCGCAGGAAATTTTGCTTACCGTATCCCCAGGACTGATTATGACGATGAACTGGAAGGATTAACCTTGCTTGTAAATTGGGTGGCTGAAGAAATGCGGGAATCAATTTTTCATGGGGGGTATCTCAATCCTCATTATAGTTACCGATATGTGATTCAAAGTAGCTACATTCTAGATTCTAATTTTACGATCAAAGATGTTAGTGCTGATGTTCCCAGCCTTTTGGGGTTTGATTGCGACGAACTTTTAGGAAAAGACTTTACAGAAATCCTTACAAAAAAATCAGCACTTATATGGAAAGCTATAAAGGACGAAATTGTGCAGCATGAAACTTATCAAATTACTGTACTACTAGAGTTCTTTACTTTTTATAAATTACTTATTCCAGTCTATTGCAGCATTTCAAGCCTGTGGCAAAAGACAGAAATTATTATAAGTTCGTTTTCCGTTGTTATAGATGAAGTGAAGGGAAAGGAATCGTTATTGAAGGAGTTATTTTCTGCTGAAGAGCAGAAAATTCATAATTATTTGGATGTAAAATCAACACAAGCAGTTTATGATTATGTATTGGCAAATATGGATTCTACACTGCCAACTTTAAAAGAACTTTCCAAGATTTTTGGCACTAATGAATACAAATTAAAAAATGGTTTTAGGCAATTGTTTAAAATAACTATTCAGCAATTTTATAATAATGAAAGGCTTAAGCGATCCCAACTTCTGATAAAGGAAACAAAAATCCCATTAAAAACAATTGCTGTCATGGCAGGATTTAGCACCTATCCCAATTTTTCAAGGGCTTTTAAGATTAAATTTGGTTATTCCCCAACTAAGATGGAAAGACGATAACCTTTACTTTTTATTGCTTCTCGAGATAATTTTAAGTATTAAAGCTATTGAATTTATACTTAAAATTACGATGATTAACGTTTTTATTAAAAATATTGATTAAAACCACCCTGCCCTTCGGGCACCCCTCCAAAGGAGGGGAATTATTGACCTATTTCTCAAAACCTCATTTTATATTGGTGTTAATGGTATTTAGAAATTT
This sequence comes from Flavobacterium xylosi, assembly GCF_042787345.1. Lineage (NCBI taxonomy): Bacteria > Pseudomonadati > Bacteroidota > Flavobacteriia > Flavobacteriales > Flavobacteriaceae > Flavobacterium > Flavobacterium xylosi. The sequence goes on from NZ_JBHZPZ010000002.1 coordinate 258,025, forward strand.
TTATATTGGATGCTTCAAACTCGTATAAATTTAAAGTAATCCTGATTTGATAAGTTAATATCCTGATTTGATAACACTTATGTTGTTCCGTTTTTGGAATTTTACTCTAGTAAATAAAAATAACTAAGTGAGATGAAAAGTAATACTAAAATAAGAAATAATATTGTAAGTATCATATGCTGTTTGTATGCTTTACTATTCACCTATGCTGCTACAAGCAAATTATTGGATTTTGAAAACTTCCGGATACAATTGGGTCAATCTCCCATATTGAGCTCTTTTGCCAGTTGGATTTTGTTCGCAGTTCCTGCCGTGGAAATTCTCATTGCGATATTATTATTGATTCGAAATTGTAGACTTCTAGGCCTTTTTGCCGCTTACACTTTAATGATTTTGTTCACGGCATATATATACATCATATTAAATTATAGTGCTTTTGTACCGTGTTCTTGTGGTGGCGTAATACAAAAATTGTCTTGGGGCCAACATATTATCTTCAATATCTGTTTTATCTTATTAGCAGGGATTGCTGTGATATTATTTTCTGATAGCAATACTTTAAATAACCGCCAAACTGCAAAGCCATGAAATTAAAAGTAAAAATACTATTCCTTGTAATTTTTGGAACCTTTGGCGGCGCTTCAATGGCTTTGCTCTTTACTATTTCAGAAAATATCACCCATTACCATAATCGTTTTATCCGCCGTTTTCCTCAGCATGTCGCCCAAGAAGTGCACCAAGCGAATTTAAAGTATAATTCCTATTATTTTGCGGGAAGCGGAGAAGGCAAAATTTATTTAGGCAATTACACCGCACCTTTGCAGGTGATGGTTTTGGATTCGACATTACAAACAAAAACAATTTATCACATTAAGCTCAAACAAAGTAATCTTCCATTCCGTGGACCGCAAATCAGAGTACTTGACAATAGTTTTTATGTGTTTGAGGGTATTGTACCATATGTATTTAAAGGAGATGTTACCGATTGGAGTGCGAGTTTAAGAATAAAAAACGGCAATGCGTTTTCTCACTTGATACCAATGGATTCCCTAAATATGGCAGTGCGTTACATTTCTCCGAAAGGAGGAGAGAGCATTATCGGTACGCTAAATCTGGGAGGCAGCACAAAAGCAAAATACGGAAGTTCCTTATTGCAAAAACAATTTGATGGAGTTTTTGATACCGATGGGAGCATGATGTTCAATACTACCTTAAATCGTATCGTTTATGTTTATACTTATAGGAACGAATATATAGTGGCAGACCCAAAGCTAAAATTAGACTATCGTGGCAAAACAATTGATACAACCAGTCATGCCCATATTAAACTCGCAAGAATTAAAAATACTAATCTGAAAACATTTGCCGAACCGCCTCTTATTGTAAATAAAACGAGCGCAGTCAATGGACGCTTTCTCTATGTTAATTCTCAGTTGCCTGGTCAGTACGAATCTGAAGGCATTTGGAAAACGGCAGCCATTATTGACGTTTATGATTTGACTACTAAAACCTATCGCTCTAGTTTTCCTATCTATAACATCGGTGGAACAAAATTGCGAAGCATACTCGTAGACCGTAAACTATTCTATGCTTTGATTGGTGAAAAAATAGTGTGCTACAAACTACGCGACTATATCAATCAAAATAAAACAGTAAGCTATGTTTCAAAATACAAAAGCGATTAAAAATTTACCGGCCGGTATCAGGGATACGATCGAAAACCTGTAAAAAAGAGTAGATCAAATTAATTTAAATAGTAATATTATGATAGCAAATTTTTTCAAAAAGCTCATGATGCCATTGGCAGTAATGGTATTGGGCATCGCAACCGCTTTTACAACTACTTCGATGAGTAGCACCAAAGCGCTTACTCTAGTGCAGGGATATAAATTTATCTCCCAGGCAGACCCGTGTCACATTGACACTATGTGCAGTAACGTTGTTACTCCAAATATTTGTACATCGGGTACTACGCAGTTATGGGGCAAATTGTCACCAAATGCACCAACTTGTGACGTGAAACTTTACAGACCTTAAAAGCGGTGTAAAGTGTTTAAAAGCAATGCAGTTCTGTTAAAGTCAGAACTGCATTGTTTTTTTATTATTGTACCTCAAACCATGTCGGTCTTTTTCCGCCTTTCAAGTAATAGCCAAACCAATCCGAAATTCGATTCGTTAAATCAATTTGATTTTCTTCTTTGTCAATGACATGATCGTCGCCAGGATACAATACCATAATATGTTCCTTATTCAATCGCCGTAAGGCAAGGTAAAATTCTATAGTTTGATTCGCGCTCACTTGTGTGTCATCAATACCGGTATAAGATAATATCGGTTTCATAGTATTTGAAGCATAAGTGATTGGTGAATTGCTGTGATACCGTTCATAATCTTCAAACAAAGAGGTTCCCATTCTTAACTGTTGGTATTCAAAGCGCCACCCATCAAATTTTTTTTCATTGGGATTGACCGATAAATAGCAACTTACAAAATCTGTGATCGCGGAACCCGCAATCCCCGCGGCAAACATATCAGTTTGTGTCATGATAAAATCCGTCTCAAAACCGCCAAACGAATGCCCGGTTAATCCAATTTTGCTTCTGTCTATAGGTGCTATCGCAATTGCAGCATTGGTAGCAGCGATTACACAATCAGTAGCAGAAAATCCCGGACTTCCAACGGAATAGGCAATATCCGGATATAAGATAAAATAACCCTGACTGGCAAAAATACTGGCATTAAATCCTGAACCGTTCAACAGGGTTGGATTGTTATATGTATGCAGTTTATAAGTCTGCCTCTGATAAATATACACAATCATCGGATACTGCTTTGTAGGATTATAATCGGAAGGATATATCAGTACCCCTTTCAAATCCAAATTTTTAGCATTTTTATATGCTATTGTTTTTGAAGTGCCCCAGCCGTACTGGTTGTGCTGTGAATTACTTTGAAAAATTGCTTTTGGTGGAGCGGTAGCCGTTTTTATAATTAATGATGGTGGTGCATTAAAATCTTCACTCAAATACATATAACAATTAGTTGCGTTTGCTTTATGAAGCGCACTGATCCGTTTTTCGGAATAGACAATAGGTTGCAATTTTTGGCTTTTATCTAACGTAAAATATCCCGAAAAGCTATTATCTAGGGTATTCGATTTCAGAATTAACGTTTTATCATCCATTGCATTTCCCTTTGCTACAATCCCATCTGCGTATCCATTTGCATTTTCAATAATCCTGAAAATCTGATTGCCTTCCCGCCCGTTGGTCCGTCTGTCTGCTTTCCCGTTTTCAGGATTAATTTGCCAAAGGTCAAATTGGTCGTATATCAATAGCATTCCATCAATACCTGACCAGCCCGCAAGCCCGTAGGGCTGTATTTCAGCCATGTCAATAGAATCATCATGAAATACAATGCCCGTTTTTTTAGTGGTGTTTGTATGTGTCTGTTTTTCGATGGAGTAAACCCACCAATCAAGATCTCTAAAATAAGCGATGTATTTCCCATCAGGCGAAAGACTTAGATTGCCTATGGCACCCGGCTGCTGTTTTAAAAACAGGGTCTTTTCACCCGTGTTTAAATCAAATAGATAATAGTCCCTGTCAGCCTCTTGCTTCCATGAAGGTTTATTATCGTTCAGATCATACAGTATTGCGAAATGTTGATCGCCATTCAAGATTGCAGTGGAGTATATACTGTCACCAACGGCGGTACACTTTCCAGTCTTTGGCGACCATGTTGCAAGGCGGGACTGATTTTCTTTGTTCCATTTATCGCGCATAGGAAACAAATCTTTATCAGCGGCATTCCACACTTGAATTCCTGAATTATTTTGTACTGCAGCGCCATCATTTTTCTTCATCATAAAAAACACCCGCTCCCCATCATCCGAAATCCCAAGCGATGAGGTATAACTAGCATTCAATACCATATCCTTCGGCCAGTTTGCAGCAGTCGTCGTATCATACTGAAATAATTTGTGGTCGTCAATCACATAGTACAAAACGGTATCGGCCATAAAGGATTCTGCAGTAACAGCACGACCAACAAAAGCAAATGATTTTCCATCACTTTTCCACACCACATTTTCAAACTGTTTTACCGTGCTTTGTGTAATTATTGCCTTGGTAATCTTTTTTCCAAATTGCAGCAATCCAACATTATTTCCAGTGGGTTCTGCCGTGCAATACCCTAGTGCATCCCGTTTTTTATTCATAGTAAATGAAATCACATTATCAATGCGCGCAACGGTATCTCCTTTTAAGTTTTGAATAACAATGTTCGTTTTACTTTCTTTATCATTACAATAAAGAATTACATAATCGATATCGTTCACAAAGTCATAATTTTGTACGTTATCGAAATTCTGTACTTTCCCGTTATTCAGATTCACCAAGTGGAAATTATTGTTTGGCAATAAGCATCCAAACCATGAATCACCAACAAACTTTCCTCCATATCCTTTTGGAAAAGCAAATTTTTTGGCAGTACTGGTATTTTTGACGAAGAGTGTATCCAGCCCTGATTCATACGATAGTGAATAACTCACCCACTTACCATAATCGGAAATACTTTCCGCACTTAGCGTACTCCATAAATGGTAATCGGCCGCTGTCAGTTGCCTTGTTTTTTTTGCCTGTGCGTTTACCGGACAGGTCATCAAAAACAAAATATAACTGATCCACATTATTTTGCAATTGTCTATTATAGTATTCATCAGTATCCTGGATTTTGAGGTAGTAATTTTGGGTTAAGACTCAATTCTGCTTCCGGAATGGGAAACAAATCGTCGTGCGCATCCCATCCTGGTTTTGCAGCAGACAAAACAGACTGTGTCCTGTTGAACCGTTTCAGGTCAAAAAAACGATGTCCGAACTCGGTAAACAATTCCAGACGGCGTTCCTGCAGAATAGCGTCAAGAATTTCATCCTGTGTATTGGCCGAAGTATCCGCTAATCCGGCAGTATGTCTAATAGTATTCAAATCTTCTTTTGCTCCTATTAGATCACCGGAATGCGCTTTGGCTTCTGCACGAATCAGGTACATTTCCGCCAATCGAAAGATGACAGAATATTCACTGGAAGTCCCGCTATCCGAATGTTTATATTTAAATGGATGGTACCAGGTCGTTGTGCCATTTGAAACCGCTTGTGTCCAATGTACTTTTCGCTGGTCATCAGCGGTAAAAGCAGCCATAAAATCATCCGTTAAAGCAGATATTGGAGGTGGACCACTTGTGAAATTAAAGGTAAGAGCCTCCAATGTATTGCCACTTGAAAAGCCAGGAGCAAGCTGCCAGATTGTCGATGTAGCTTCTTTTTCGAAAATTTTATCAAGATCTTCCTCATATACATATATTCCAGTATTGTTGATTACAGCCGAGGCTTCGCTAGAAGCTTCACTCCACAAACCGGCGTACAAATCTACCCTTGCCAGCAGTGCATGAGCAACATATTTATTGGGACGCACCCGGTCGGATGGTACGTACGCTGCAGGTAACAGTTTTATCGCCTGTTCTAAATCGGCCTTTGCATTGGCATATACTGTAGCAACAGGAATTCGCACAGCAACACGATTTACGGCATAATCAGTGGTCGTTATGTAAGGCACATTGCCATATACGTTTGCAAGATAAAAATGAAGCAATGCGCGAACAAATAACGCTTCGCCAGTGAGTTGCTCCCGGTCGACGGCAGGAAGTTTGAATGAATGTGCCACACCATCAATGACGGCATTAGCCATATAAATCTGATTGTAGCTATTGTTCCACAACTCTTTTACATCCGGATTAGAAGCTATTAGCGAATTGTTGTACCAAGCGGATCCGCCTGGCATCGTACCATAAAAATCCAGTTCATCGGTATAAATGCCTAGTGAGTGAGTGAGTCCGCTTGGTGAACCACTTAACAGTCCTGTATCCCTGATTTTGGAATAGATGTCCGTCATTGCGGCATTGGCCGTTGCTTTTTCTTCAAAAACGGCGCTAACGGTGAGTTGTGATTTGGGCAACTCCACATCCACAAAATTATCACAAGCACTCATCAGGGATGTAATTATAAGTATACACAAAGCGTTAAATACGATTCCCCAAAGCGAATTTTTGGTATTCCATATATAAAAATTGGTATTGAAATTTTTCATAATGTTTATGTTATTTGTTAAAGGTCATATCTGGTATCGCTTTTATTTATTGGTGTTTGTTTGCAACAAACTTATTGTTAGTGGCGATTTCATAACGACTGTATTATTTGGTTTTTCGAGTTACTTACATAAATATTAACACTAAGTGTAATGAACTCTAACTAGGCTTTTTTAAGGTCTATTGAATATTTTAAAAGGGTCTTAAATTGTTATGTATTATTTATGACAAAAACACACCCCTAGCCCCTCTCAAGAGGGAATAGGATTCTGCAACACTAAGAGTAATGAACTTTTACCAGGCTTTTTTAAGGTCTATTGAATATTTTAAAAGGGTCTTAAATTGTTATGTATTATTCATGACAAAAAACACATCCCTAACCTCCCGTACTAAAAACGGGACAGGCTCTCTCAAGAGGGGAATTCGATTACGGTAACATTCAACCTTTAGTTGTTTTTAGGTAAATAAGTCGATTTTAAATTAAAAACTAAACTGTACTCCGGCTGACAGGATTCGCAAAGGCGGCAAATACCCCGCAGATTTAAACTCAGGGTCAGCGCCATTATACTGCGTGAGGGTCCATACGTTTTGCCCTTCAAAAAATAGTTTGCATTGCGCATCTTTCAATGGTACATCATAGTAGAGCGATATGTTTTTCAACCGCACATAGGAGGCATCACTTATAGCGCCATCACTTTCATAGTATTTATAGGAAGCATCAACAGCAGCACTGTTTGCCCCATCCGTGTAGATTTGATATGATGCATTATCGCCCGGTTGTTGCCAGTGGTTGCGTACTGCGGTGGGCTGATTGCTTAGTGAACCGGGAAAGCCAAAAAAAGCTGCCGAATTATAGTTGATTTGCTTCACAAACTGAAAAAGAAAATCCAATTGCCAGTGTTTGTATTTCACGGTGTTTTGCAATCCACCATAATACTTCGGATTGAAATCCTTGATCGTGGTTTTGTCTTCTCTGCTTGTCAGCATACCATCACCATTTACATCTTCAAAAGTATACAGACCAGTTAGGGCGTCCACACCTGTAAAATGATATATTTTTTGGATATTCAGGGGTTGTCCGATTACAAATTGATTGGCGTAAGGGGAACTTTCCAAGTCCGGAAACTGCAAAAGTTTATTCTTTGCCATCGTTAAATTGACGTTGGTTGTCCAAGAAAAATCTTTTGAATGAATGTTCACTGTGTGCAAAGTCAGCTCTATACCACGGTTTTGAACTGTCGCATCCAGGTTGGCTTGCAAAGAGGTAAATCCTGTCGTTCCCGGCAGCGGAATGCCGGTCAATTGGTTCGAGGATTTGTTGTCATATCCTGCGATGGTAAAAAACACGCGGTCGTTAAAGAAGCCTGCTTCCAAGGCTACTTCAAACTTTTTATTAGTCTCCCAACCATATTCAGGGTTAAACAATCGTATCGGTTGCAATCCCACAATCCCACCATAATTTACACCCGAGGAACTGTACGTATCGAGGAATTGATAATCTCCTATTTGGTCGTTACCGGTAATTCCATAACTGGATCGTAACTTTCCGAAGCTTAAAATATTATTATTATTACTATTATTATTGAATTTTTCTTTGGAGAATATCCATGCTGCGCCAATGGCTCCAAAGGTTGCAAATTGTTTTCCGGGTCCAAAACGGCTCGATCCGTCACGTCGACCGGTTGCGTTCAAGATGTATTTTTCCTTCCAGTTGTAATTTACACGCCCAAAAATAGCTTGGTATTTGTATATGGATTCTTCACTAACTAATGTCAAAACAGTGGCCGCTGAAGCTAAATTATAAATAAGGCTGTTGCTGGAAAAACCATAAGCATATTGTGACAATTGGCTGCCTTTTTGCAACTGGAAAGTGCTTCCTGCTAATACATCGAGTTTTCCTTTCCCAATCGGTTTATTCCAGTTCAGTTGCGGCTCAATAATCCACGATTTGCGTTCTGTATTGCTTGCTATCAGCGTGGCGTATTCTGGTCCAATACCATAAGCTGGATTGTATCGAGTGGATGGATTAAATGTAATTTCTTTATTGGTAAGGGCGGTATAGCCAAAATTTGATTTCAGTTGCAGATCCTCCGTTAATTGATAGGTCATCATTGCATTCCCTATAAGGTCGTTTGTTTTAGCAAGATATTTTCCTTCCAGATTTCGCAGCGGGTTGTTAAAGGTGTTATTTTCCCAGTTTAATGTGCCGTCCGGATTGTTTAAGGCGGGAGCATTGGGAGCAATGGTAACCGCTTCGCGCATTAAGTCACCACGTGCCTGATCATTATCCTGCACTGTATATCCTGCAGATAGTGTAGTTTTAAATTTTTTATTGTCCGATTCATGATTTACGTTCAGGTGTACATTCCCTTTTTTATATTGAAAATCACTTGGTAAAACCGTTGTCTGCTTGTTGTAGTTGCCACTCAATAAAAATTGCGTCTGTGCAGACCCACCCGATAACGAAGACTGCATATTAGTAATCTCGGCTGTACCGCCCATCAGTTTCTTCTGCCAATCTGTATGTCTGTTTTGATCCCAAGTTCCGTTTATGTCATACGCATAATCAGGAATTGGATTGATACCATCATTGGCAAAAGCTTCTCGTCTCATTGCGATATATTGTTGCGTATCCAGTAAATCCATAAAGCGCGTTACCGTTCCTGTACCTGTTGAAAGATTAGCGGTAAACCTAGTTTTTCCTGCTTTTCCTTTTTTGGTAGTAATTAATACCACACCGTTGGCACCACGCGAGCCGTAAATGGCCGTTGCATCGGCATCTTTCAATACTTCAATACTTTCAATCTGATCCGGGTTGATACTGTTCAATGGACTTGGTTGGGTTGGCAGTCCCGCTGAATTAATTCCAGTCCCGATAGGATCTGATGCATACGGGACGCCATCAATAATATACAACGGATTGTTACCATTACTGCGCAAACTGTTTTGCCCGCGTATCTCTATCTCAAAACCCCCACCGGGCGTTCCTGTGGTCTGAGTAATGTTAACTCCCGCCATTCGTCCCTGCATCGTTGCAAGTACATTGGTAACAGGTTGCTTTTCGATATCTTTTGAGGTAATTTTAGAAATGCTTCCGGTGCGTTCGCTTTCTTTGACGGAATAGTATCCCGCATTGATTTTGACCTCCTGCAACATAGTCGCATCTTCCCGTAATTGTATGTTGATTATCTTGCGTCCGTTTATGGGAACTATGGCTGTTTTGAATCCCATAAAAGAGACCGTCAAGGTATCATTAGGAGCAGCTAGCAGGCTGTATTGCCCGTTGAAATCAGAGATAGCAACATTATTTTTATTCCCTTTTACGGCCACGGTAACACCCGGTAAGGGAGTAGTGCCATCAGTAATGATACCGCTTATTTGAGTTTGTTGAGGTAACGAAGGCATTGGCCTCAGTACCGTTTTTGCTGGAACAGGGGTGTAGGTTAATAAGAACCCAAAAAGAATCAGGTACCAAAAAGCCGAACCACCCTTGTAAAATGAAAATTTATTCATAATATTGGGGTTAGTTAATTGAAACGTTAGTTTTGTTAGCGATGGCCCTCTATTCGTCCGCCAAGAAGAGTTAGAGGGCCTTTTTTTTGTTCTACTTAGGAAGATCTATTTCGGTGAAACAATGGCAACTATAAAGCCACAGGCACATCGTTACTATAAAAAGTATAATTATTCCTATTTGTATTTGTTTGTAGTATTTCATAGGCATTTTTTTTATTTACTGGTTAAGGGTTAAAGGTTATGAGTTGCTGTTGCGGCTAAATAACCTGCACCTTTTATTAACAAATTCAAATTAAATTAACTAGGTGTTTTATTCAAAGGACCTTTCGGTGCAGGTGTCTTTTATTTAGTCTTAAAGTCTGGGGTTGTGTCTTTATTTAGTCATAGGCGTTTTTTTTTAAGTTTTCAGTCTTAGTTTTTAGTTAAGCATAGGAATCTTGCGCCAGTTACGAAAAGGGCGTTTTCTTAACTGGGATTTTATGCGGTTTAGTGATTGAAACCACTGCTAAGGTTTAGCTTAAACTGTTTTAAATGTGCGTTTTTATTTTACTCATAGGCATGGGGGTTTTAGCGTGTTAAACTGCTGCGAGACTATGAAAAATGAAAAAGCGGTGCTAAGAATTGAAGTTGAGTTTTGGCAAAAATATTGGCCAAAAAAATGGCATGGAACTCAGCTTATATCGTTTTTCAAGGTACTGGTATACCCTACGCACGAATAAGTGAGCCCACGCCATGGGACGTGAGCATCTTACTTATCATCTCGAGCGTTTAAAAATTACCAGTTTTTGAAAACGAGATTCAAAGCGAATGCTTCAAATATTTTATATGAAGAATCGCAAAAATAATACTAATTCTAATAGAATGTGGGTATAAAGATAAAAAATAAAATGACAAATACGTCATTGTGTAAAAATATTTTTCTGATTCAATTTGAAATATTATGGAACAGATAAAAAATGAAAGATTATTAAGTGCAGTAAAGCTAGTTTTAAAAGAACTTCGTGCTAAGACTGGCTTGACTCAAGAGCAGGTAGCAAACAATATAAAAGCGAATAAAGATTTGTCAATTCATATTGGCCGTAATGAAACCGGAAATCAGAATATGACTGTCAGTACTCTCTATGAATTGTGTGAATATTATAAAGTGTCAATATCTGAGTTTTTCAAACGAGTTGAAGAAGTTGACAAAGGATTAAAAATAAAAGATATAAATAAGTAAGATGCTGATAGCATCTTTTTTTATTTTCGAGCAAAACAGAAGTCTTATCAATTCAGGATTAAAACTTATCAATTCGGGATTATTTGATTTCATGCTAAATAAGTAAGTTTCTATGCTTTCTATATTTGAGGCATGGAATGGTATGAAATAATTATAGTGATTTTTATTATCCCGGTGGGAGCTTATATACGAGGGAAAATATATGAGTTTAGGAGGGATTATAATAAAAATGATAGTTGGAAGAGTAGGAGTAAGAGATGAAATATACAGATCATAGAATGCCCCCAAAAAGTATCTAACTTTTTGGGGGCATTTTTTTAGTAGAAAATCAAGTATGATATTGACTTTAAAAAGTCGCTATTTATTGCATTAACGGCATAATTTTCGTTTTACCCTGAGCCTAAAGAGAGCCGAAAATTTTGAACTAGTAGTGATTTTCGTTTTACCCCGGCCCTAAAGGGAGCCGAAAATCTGCAACTATCCTATTCTGTCAATATGGCAAACGTTCTCGATACTCCCGACGCCTCAGGACTAAAGCTATTTGTGTCGTGTGATTAAGAATATTATATTAGCTATAAAAATCATTCGAACCGGCTCTATCAAGATTGATTTAGTAAGGTAAAAACAGATGAATACGCGTGGAATGTGCCAATGTTGTCGATTGATTGTTAATTATTGTTATTATTTATAAAGGAATAGTATATTCGCTGACAAACTACTCTTATTAACAAATTGGCATTGCCTTAAACTGTTAGTTAGAGTCGCGAAGCGTATCCGGAAGTTTCGTTTTTTACTGTGATTCTTATTCTATGCAGCAACTAAATAAAAGATGATTCCAAAAACTAAATATGGTACGAGGTTCTTTTTAATGCATCTCAAGTAAATTATTTATATTTGCTTCGAAATGATATATTTAGTGAGTAAAAAGGTCTCTCGACTGCGCTCGAGATGACGCGCTTCTTAAGAGAAGCATGAAATTACACTCTCTCGACTGCGCTCGAGATCACACAATAAACAAAAGTATTTTAGCATAAATGAGCAACAACGAACATACCAATACCACGTGGCTGTTTGAAATAACACCAAAAAATAAATTCTTCTCGCTTAATCTCAAGGAAGTTTGGCAATACCGTGATTTGCTGATGCTTTTTGTAAAGAGAGATGTGGTTACCGTTTATAAACAAACCGTTTTAGGACCGTTGTGGTATCTGATTCAGCCTTTGTTTACTTCGATTACCTTCACGATTATATTTAATAATGTGGCAGGAATCAGTACGGGAACGGTGCCTCCTTTTTTGTTTAATTTAGCTGGAATCACCGTTTGGAACTATTTTACGGCTTGTCTTAACGATACTTCTGATACATTCAAGAAGAATGCTGCTATTTTTGGAAAAGTTTATTTCCCTAGAATTATTATGCCGTTATCAGTAGTGATATCTAATTTATTAAAATTTGGAATTCAATTCTTTATATTTATTGCCTTTTATATTTATTACTATTATCAAGGTGCTGCCATTAGTATAAATTTAACCGCTTTATTTTTTCCTTTATTAATTGCTTTAATGGGTGTTTTAGGATTGGGTTTAGGATTGATAATCTCTTCCTTAGTTACAAAATATAGAGATTTTAGTTACCTGATCAGTTTTGGAGTTCAACTGTTGATGTATGTGTCAGCGGTGATGTATCCTATGGCATTAATAAAAGAAAAACTTCCTAATTATGGGTGGCTGATTCAATATAACCCGTTAGCTTATGTTATTGAAACCATACGCTATATGTTGCTTAATGTAGGACAGGTTTCTATTCTGGGTTTAAGCTATACCTTCTTAGTAACGGTAATCGTATTTTTTGTAGGATTGTTGATTTTTAATAAGACCGAGAAGAGTTTTATAGATACTGTTTAGGGAGAAGTGATCAGTAAAAAAAAAGTGGTCAGTATTCAGTGGTCAGTGTTCAGTTCAAAAAAAAGTGATTAGTAATCAGTGATCAGTGGTCAGTTCTAAAAAAAGTGGTCAGTGTTCAGTTCTAAAAAAAGGGATTGGTATTCAGTAATCAGTGGTCAGTTCTAAACAAAAGTGATCAGTGTTCCGTTTTTACTGATCAGAATTAAGTTTCAGATTAAGATTTATTATTATTAATTGGTATTGTCAACATAAATCCATTACACGATTAAACTATTTCAACTTTGAAAAAAGATATTATATTAAAAGCCGAGAATATTTCTAAGCAATATCGATTGGGACAGGTAGGCACGGGTACTATGGCACACGATTTGAACCGTTGGTGGCATCAGATACGTGGTAAAGAAAATCCGTATTTAAAAATTGGGGATACCAATGACCGCAGTACTAAAGGAACGAGCGATTACGTTTGGGCTCTGCAAGACATTAATTTTGAAGTGGAACGTGGAGAAGTTTTGGGTATTATAGGCAAAAACGGAGCGGGAAAATCGACGCTATTGAAAATATTATCTAAGGTCACCGCGCCCACCACCGGAAGCATCAAGTCAAGAGGACGCATTGCTTCTTTGCTAGAAGTGGGTACCGGTTTTAATGGAGAAATGACTGGTAGAGAAAATATTTACCTGAATGGAGCTATTTTAGGGATGACCAAAAAAGAAATTGTCTCAAAATTAGATGAAATTATTGATTTCTCGGGCTGTGAGCGCTACATTGACACTCCTGTAAAGCGCTATAGCAGCGGAATGACGGTGCGTTTGGCCTTTGCTGTTGCTGCTTTCTTGGAACCGGAAATCTTGGTTATTGATGAGGTACTTGCAGTAGGAGATGCTGAGTTTCAGAAAAAAGCGATTGGAAAAATGCAAGATATCTCCAGAACTGGAGGTAGGACAGTTTTGTTTGTGAGCCATAATATGGCGGCGGTAAAAAGTTTGTGTACTAGGGGGGTTGTGATGGAAAATGGCAAAGTAAAATTTGATGGTAAAATAGAAAATGCCGTAAGTTATTATCTAAGCGGTGACTCAGAATCCCAAAATAAAAAGGTATTTTCATCGGATTACGATAAAAAAGAGTTCACGCTGCATGAGATTAGTTTAAATCCTATTGGAAAATCTTCGGACGATGCATTGGATGAATACCAAAAAATCGAAATTAATACGGTAATCACTTTAAATGCAATAAATAAAAATTTACATGTCACTTTTGTTTTAAATAACGAATCAGGTGAGGCTCTATTTACTTTTTCGCATGTGAGCAACAATCTGAAATTAAACAAGGGTTTGAATAAAATAAAATGTACATTGCCTGAAGGGTTCCTGAATATTGGGGCTTATTATTTATCGGTTTATGTAATTGAAAATTCCAAAACAACCTTGTTTGTCGAAAAAGATATTATGTCATTCAATATCCAGGAAGGGGAAAGAGCCATTGGGACATGGATGGGAAAAGAACCGGGTTTTATTAAACCAAAATTTGATTGGTCAATAGAGGTATAGCTATAAAAAATGAATAAGATTGTAAAGAAAATAATTAAAAAAGCATTTATAAAATTCGGATATAAATTAAAAAAAATAGGTACTGATGTTAAATTGGCACCTACCAATAACAAGGATTATTTATTGTTCAATTTGTATAATACCTTAAAACAGTTTAATTTTTATCCGAAACATATTGTTGATATCGGTGCCAATCACGGTACCTGGACCAGAGAAGCGTTACAGCATTTTCCGGATGCTTATTACACTTTGTTAGAACCGCAACATTGGCTGAAAGCTTCTTTACAAGATATTTTAGAAACCAATCCTAAAGTTCAGTTTTATCCGGTTGGCGCCGGAGAACAAGAGGGATCTTTTCAATTTACTATTGTCGACAGAGACGACAGTTGTTCGTTTTGTTACACCGAAGCAGAAGCTAAAGCGGCAGGATTTGAACAAATTGAAATTCCTGTGGTTACGTTGAATAATTTATTATCCAATAGCGAATTACCCATACCGGATATTATTAAAATTGACGCAGAGGGATTGGATATCGAAGTCCTGAAAGGCGCCAGTAATTATTTTGGAATAACCGAAATATTTATGGTCGAGGCGGGCATTGTCAATAAATTATTTGATAATAGTTTTTTGAACTTAATTAATTTCATGGATAATAATGGGTATCGATTGTTTGAAATCACCGATTTAAACAGACCTTTTGAAATACAAGTGCTGTGGCTGGTAGAATTGGTATTTGTAAAAAAGGACGGATTTATTGACTCGCAAGTAATCGTATCATGATTACAGTAACCAAAACCTTTCTTCCGCCAATAGAAGAATACAACAAACAAGTACAACGTGCTTGGGATAATCAATGGTTAACCAACCGCGGAGAATTAGTATTGGAATTAGAAGAAAAGTTAAAACAATATTTAAAGGTTTCCAATATCATCATAACCACTAACGGAACCATCCCGCTACAGATTGCCTTAAAACTATTAGGCAACGGCGGTGAAATTATAACGACACCCTTTTCCTATGTTGCTACCACAGCGGCCATCGTATGGGAAAACTGCACACCGGTATTTGTAGATATTCATCCAGAGTACCTCACCCTAGATGAAAACAAAATTGAAGCGGCCATTACTGATAAAACAACCGCTATCTTGGCCACCCACGTTTTTGGTAATCCCTGCCAGGTGGAAGCGATTGAAGCAATTGCAAAAAAACATAACCTGAAAGTGATTTATGATGCAGCTCATTGTTTTGGAGTGACCTATAAAGATAAATCCATTTTTGATTATGGTGATGTCAGCACCTGTAGTTTTCATGCAACAAAATTATTTCATACCGGAGAAGGCGGCGCTATGTTTACCAAGGATGCGGCTTTACAGCACCAATTGTTTTACAGCCATAATTTTGGACATAAAACGGTATTAGATTTTCATGGATTAGGTATCAATGGTAAGATTTCTGAATTACAAGCTGCTATGGGATTAGCGGTGTTTCCATATATCGAGACTATAGTTGAGGAAAGAAAAAAAATAGTGAATTTTTATAATGCTCTTTTGGATTTTTCTAGATTAGATAAAATAAAAATAAGAGAAAATACAGAATGGAATTATAGTTATTATCCAGTTTTATTGAAAAATGAAGCTACTTTGTTAGATATTCAAGCTAGATTATTATCTGAAAATATCATTCCAAGAAGGTATTTTAATCCTTCATTAAATAATTTGCCCTATTGCAAAAATGTTAAAATGCCTATTTCAGAAAATATTTCAGAAAGGGTTTTATGTTTGCCTTTATATGTTGGACTAAAAACCGAAGATTTAGATAAAATCTGTAAAATTATTAATGCAAAATAATTGAAATGAAACTAGCCATAATGCAACCTTATTTATTTCCGTATTTTGGTTATTATCAATTAATTAATGCGGTGGATAAATTTGTTGTTTATGATGATGTAAATTTCATCAAGCAAGGATGGATTAACAGAAATAATATTTTGGTTAATGGAAATTCTTATTTATTCACTGTGCCACTTAATAATCAGAGTTCTTTCAACAAGATCAATGTCACAACAGTTAATGAAAAAATTTATTTTTCTTGGACCAATAAATTTTTAAAAACAATTGAACAAAACTATAACAAAGCACCATTTTATGACGAAGTATTTCCGCTTTTGAAAAAGGTATTTCAAATTGATGAGAATCATATTTCATCTATTGCAGTGAAAAGTTTAAAATTAATTTCTGATTATATTGGAATTGACACCATTTTTGAGGATTCTTCTGAAAAATATAAAAACCAATATCTGTCTTCTCAAGAAAGAGTTTTAGATATTTGTATAAAAGAACAAACAAATCATTATATCAATCCAATTGGAGGACTTGATTTGTACTCAAAACAAGATTTTTCAGAAAAAGGAATTCTTTTAAATTTTATAAAATCAAAAAAGGTGGAGTACATACAATTTAATGATAAGTTTGTTCCTAATTTATCTATAATCGATATGTTGATGTTTAATGATATTTCAAGTATTAAAATTTTTATCAATGAATACGAATTAATATAAAATGGAAAAGATAGTAATTTTCGGAACAAGCCAATTAGCAAGTTTAGCTCACTTTTATTTCGATAATGATTCTCCTCATCAAGTGGTGGCTTTTACAGTGGATAAAAATTATATTACTGAAAACGAATTTAGAGGATTACCCGTAATAGCTTTTGAAGAGGTCGAAAAACATTTTCCACCCTCAGAATATAAGATGTTTTTGCCTATTAGTTTTAAACAAATGAATTTTTTCAGAAAAGCTAAATTTGATGAAGCTAAGATAAAAGGATACCAATGCGTAAGTTATGTTTCTTCAAAAGCAACCACTTGGCCTGACTTAAATATTGGAGAAAATTGTTTTATTTTTGAAGATAATACTATTCAACCCTTTGTAAAAATAGGAAACAATTGTGTGCTTTGGAGCGGTAATCATATTGGTCATCACTCAGAAATTAAAGATCATGTTTTTATAACTTCACAAGTTGTAATTTCAGGTTGCTGTGAAATTGGCGAAAATTCTTTTTTTGGTGTGAATGCTACAATTAGAGATGAAACGGTTATTGGAAAAGCTTCATTAATAGGGATGGGAGCAATTATTACAAAAGACACACCTGAATTTAGTATTTGGGTGGGTGCAAAATCAACAATGCGTGAAGGAAAAAGCATTGATATCGACAGTATTTCGCATAAAACAAACGGATAATCATGTGGTCTAAAAAAGGAGTTTTGCTCAATATTGAAAATTATAATGATTGGATGGTATCACATGCCTGTGTGCCGACTGCATTAAATATAGATGAAAATACGATAAGGATTTATTATGCACCCAGAAATAAAAAAGGAAAAAGCATTCCGACTTATTTTGATGTAGAAGCAAATAATCCATTAAAAATAAAATACATTCATGACCAGCCTATTTTAGATTTAGGAGAATTAGGCACATTTGACGATGACGGAATTATGCCCTGTTCAGCTGTCAGAATATCTGAAAGCTGTATTTATTTATATTATGTAGGATGGAATCCAAGTGTGTCAGTCCCTTATAGAAATGCGATTGGACTTGCCATTAGCAATGATAACGGTAAAACATTTACTAAAGCTTTTAAAGGAGCAATTGTTGAAAGAAATAAAGCAGAACCTTTTTTTACAGCTTCACCTTTTGTTTTAAAGGAGGATAAAAAATGGCATTTATGGTATGCCTCAAGTACTGGTTTTGTCCTTGTAAATGGGAAACCGGAACCTTTATATGAAATAAAATACGCTTATTCCAATGACGGAATTGATTGGATAAGACCAAATATTACTTGTATTCCTCCTGCTGAAAGATACCAATGCACAGCGCGACCCACTGTGATTAAAGAAAATGGATTGTATAAAATGTGGTTTACTTTCCGTGGTTCCTTTGATTATCGTGATGGAAAAGAAAGTTACAAAATAGGTTATGCTGAATCAATAGATGCTATAAACTGGAATAGATTAGATGGAAAATCTGGAATTCAATTATCTAAATTTGGTTGGGATAGCAAAATGCAGACTTATCCTTCAGTTATTAAAATTAAAGAGAAAAAATATTTATTTTATAATGGTAATGGTTTTGGAAAAACAGGAATAGGTTTAGCAGAATGGATAGAGTAATGAAAAAAAAAATAAGTTGTCATATAATAACCTACAATCAAAAAGAATACATCTCACAATGCATTGAAGGTGTCTTGATGCAAAAAACTAATTTTTCTATTGAAATAATCATCGGTGACGATAATTCAACAGATGGTACAAGAGAAATACTTAAAGAGTATGCGCGTAAATATCCAGATTTAATAAAGTTTAATTTACGGGAAGTTAGAGGCATAGGTATTCCAGGGAAACAAAATTTTTTAACCACTTTGGAGCTATGTACCGGAGAATATATTTCCTTATGTGATGGTGACGACTACTGGACGGATCCTTTAAAACTCCAAAAACAAGTAGATTTTCTGGAAGCTAATCCCGATTATGTGTTGTGTTTTCATCAGGTTAGTATATTAAAAACCAATGGCGAAATTGTAGATGATTTTATCACCAAAGTACCCGAAAATTATGAAACGATTGAAACGCTGGCCCGATTAGGGAATTATATACATACGCCATCGGTAGTTTTTAGAAATGTAATTAAAGATTTTCCTTTTGAGTTTCAGCATACACCAATAGGTGATTATTTCTTGTATATGATGCTTGCCGAACATGGGAAACTAAAATATTTAGAAGAAAAAATGTGCGTGTATAGATATGGCGTTGGAATTTTTTCAGGAAATTCTAGACTGAACATGGCCAAAACCAATCTTAAGTTATTCACCTGTTTACTGTCGTACTTAAAAGACGATGAAATAAAAAAGATTATTTTTGACAGACAGTTATATGCAGTTGCTCATTTAGAAAAAATACTCGATGAGTTATACAATGGCTGTTTTGTATCCAATCATATTTTTTTTAGAGCTGTTAAATACACCCAGACTAATTTGAAAAATCCTTCAAAAATCCTTCAAAAGATAATCTTTAAATTTAAAAAATAAAACAGTATTGATGTTAGCCATTGTTATTCCTTATTATAAACTGACATTCTTTGAACAGACATTAGAGTCATTAGCCAATCAAACGGATAAACGATTTAAGGTATATATAGGAAATGATGCCAGCCCTGAAAATCTAGTAGATTTATTGGAAAAATATGAAGGAAAGTTTGATTTTGCGTACCATCGATTTGAAGAGAATCTTGGAGGAACATCATTGGTTCAGCAGTGGGAACGTTGTATTGAACTTTCAAGAAATGAAGAATGGATTATGATTTTGGGTGATGATGATGTTTTAGGGGAAACAGTAGTTGCAAGTTGGTATGAAAATTATGAGTATTTTAATTTAAAATCTAATTTGGTACGGTTTGCTAGTAAATTGATTTTTGAAAAATCTAATACTATCTCGAGTATATATACACATCCTGATTGGGAAATTGCAACAGATTCTTTTTATAGAAAATTAAGAGAAGTGTCACGTAGCTCCCTTTCAGAATATACTTTTTCCAGAGAATCCTATGAAAAATATGGTTTTTATGATTATCCTTTAGCTTGGAATAGTGATGATCGAGCCTGGCTTGAATTTTCAGATGATAAACCCATCTATACAATTAACAGCAGTGTTGTTTTTGTTAGAATGTCATCACTAAACATAACAGGTAATAGAGATAATATTCTTCATAAGAATTTATCAGAAATTCAATTTTATAAATTTTTGATTTCTAATAAATTTAAGTTTTATGATAATAAGGAGAGGTTAGAAATAATTAAAAAATACGGTAAAGAAATAAAAAGAACTAGAGACTTAAATTTCTTAGAATGGATTTTTATTGTTTATTATTGCTTGATTTTTTTTAATGTTGGTTATTTAAAAAAGGGATTTAGTATGTTGTTTAATAAATAAAAAAGCATTTTGGAAAAAGTTTCAGTCATAATTCCATGTTATAATCAGGCTTCCTTTTTAAACGAAGCTATTCAATCTATTATGGACCAAACTCATGAAAATTGGGAATGTATTATTGTTAATGATGGAAGTCCAGATGATACAGAAGGTGTAGCTCAGACCTGGTGTAGTAAAGATTCAAGAATTAAATATATTTACCAGAAGAATCATGGATTATCAAGTGCAAGAAATTTTGGAATTCAAAATGCAATAAGTAATTTTATTTTAACTCTTGACGCGGATGATAAATATGCTCCAACTTTTATTGAAAAAGGATTAAAAATTCTAAATGAAAATCAAAAAATAGGCGTAGTAAGTAGTTGGATATTAAGATTTAGAGATGATAAAGAAATTTGTGTTATTAAACCCAATGGAAAAACAATTCAAGATTTTATGTTTCAAAACGCTTCTAATGGTACTTCATTATTTAGAAAAAAATGCTGGCTGGATGTGGGAGGGTATGATGAAAAAATGAAAACTGGTTATGAAGATTGGGATTTTTATATAGGAGTTTGCGCCTTTGGTTGGAATGTTCATGTCATACCAGAAGTTTTGTTTTTTTACAGACAACATGATTTTTCCATGCGATTGGATGCTTATGCTAATCATGATAAAAATATCAAAATGTATATGTATTCAAAGCATAAACAATTATATTTAAATCATTATGAAGACATGGTTACTTATTTTTTAAATACAATAGATTTAGAAAAACGTAATAATATTAAAACCAGAAATAAAATTGATTATAAAATAGGTTTTTTGTTATTGAAACCATTTAGGAAGTTAAAATCATTATTTAGATGAGTAATAATCCAAAAGTAACTATTATAATGGCGACCTATAACAGGGCTCATTTTATAGAGGAAACGCTTTTATCCATTCAAAATCAAACTTTTTCGGAATGGGAATGTTTGATAATTGACGATGGAGGATCAGACAATACCAAGGAAGTAATAGCTGAAATCTTAATTCAGGACAAGCGATTTCAGTTTCTAAAACGGCCGGATAGTTATATAAAAGGCTTGTCGGGTTGCAGGAACCATGGGTTGGATTTGGCTAAAGGAGAATATATTATCTTTTTTGATGATGATGATATTGTGCATCCCCAAAACCTGGAATGCTGTGTAGATGAGTTATCTAAAAAAGACATTTCTTTTTGCAGGTACATTCGCGATGCTTTTTTTGGGGATTTTGACTATGCATTTGATTACTCTAAAACCTATACTTCTTTTTACATTGATAAAAAAGATGTGGAAAAAATGTTAAGAAATGAACTCCAGTTTAATTCTTGTGCCATAATGTGGAAGGCAGGGTGTTTTGAAAGGAATCGCTTTGCCGAAAACTTGATGTATTGCGAAGACTGGGAATTGTACTCCAGAATAGTGTCATCAGGTTATAGTGGGATTTCAATTGCGAAATCTTTGTTTTTTGGAAGAAAGCATGCAGAGTCAATGACAGGAGAGTTTTATCGTAATGACCCCATTAGAAGAGAATCATTCACTGAAGCTATTTTGTTGGTACTACAAAGCCTGAAAGAAAAGCAGTTACTTACTTATTCTTTAAAACGATATTTTATTGCCACAGCAATAGAATTTAAGGAATATAATCTATATGAAAAGACTTTGAATATCCTCGAATTGCCTAAATTTGAAAAAATGAAATGGCAAATTTTCTACGCCATATTGCCTTTAAGATTGACACTATATCGAATGAAAAAAGTAATAAAAAAGAAGATTAATCAGTGATTTTTCGGATTAGAACTTTGCGAAAGAAAATTAAAGCTAATGTTGTTCTAAATTTAAATAATGAATAAATAATGAGGTTTTTAGTAATAGAACAAGATTTAAGAGTATGGGGAACCAGTCAAGGGATTATTTCACGTTCTTTTTTGGCAAAATTAAGAAAAGCCTATCCCCAATCCATAATTGATGTGGTGTATTTAAAGCAAAGTGATAGCGAAGACCGACTGGATTTATTGCCGGTTAATTCTATTAAGGCATATGTTTTAGATTTGAAAATTCCTTTTTATACCAAATGGGTCAATAAATTTTATTGGCGGTTTTTTCATGTTTCATTGACCAGAAATCACATTCACAAAATATTCGGATCTTATATAGCCAAAATTGACTACCGCCAATACGACCATATTTTTATTCGAAGTGCGGGATTGGATTGTGAAACCATCTTGGGAACTAAAGATTTGCCCATTCTTAAAAAATCCATTATTACTTTCAATGAGCCTTATCCTTCTTTTTGGTGCACAGGTTCAACAAGTCCATTGACTAATTTAGAACTTTTTAAAGTAAAGGAAATGTTTGAAGTGGTCAGTCAGGCAAAATCATGTATGGCTACTGAAATTTTGTCGGAAGATTTGCAATATTTATATGGTTCGAGAAAGAAATTTTACAATTTGCCCCATCAATACGACGAGAGTGTTTTTGATTTGTCGGATGTTGATAATGTTTTTAAAAAGAATTCAAAAATCATGATTTCTTATCAGGGTGCGATTCAGTTTGGTAGAAATGTGAAAATTCTTTTAGACGCTTATCAAGAGTTGTTAGAAAACAATCCGCTGTATAGCGAAAATACGGAGTTTGTTTTGCGATTAAAAGGGACAGACAGGAAGAAATTAGTAGACAAGTATTTAAAGTGTCCCAACATTAAAATCTTAAATTTTGCAAGTTTTTCTGATTCTTGTAATGAGCAAATGCATGAAGCCGATATTAACATTATCTTGGAGAATGGTCCTTTGTATTGTAATGTTTTGGTAGGTAAAGCACCCTTTCTTGCAGCAACACAGAAACCAATTCTCTCGATTTCTCCTGAAAGAAGCGAAATGCGAAGGTTAATATCAGACCCTAAATACATTGCCAATTGCAATGACAAGGAAGAAATAAAACAAAAATTGGAAAATTTGATTATCAACAGGATGAGATCAGATGAAGCGGCATATCCTTTTGGGGATTATTTTAGTGATGAAAATTTTAAAGTCATGTTGGATAAAGTTTTATTTGGCACAAGCTAAAAAACGTTGGTGAAGTCACAACGGCTTTAGCAGAGTAAAATTATATTATAAATAATTAAAACAACTTCAGGTTTATTTTAAATACTAGATTCAACTAATTAATGCAACTTTAGGGAAAAGATAAAGATATTTTTTCAAAAGAAAGGACTTTAAAGTCCTCTCTCTCGAATGGAATAAATGTTCTTTATTTGCTCCTGAC